>JAPLUA010000002.1 GCA_026397855.1 Verrucomicrobiota bacterium
AATAATACACCCAATCGGGGTTTTGGCAAACACCTGAAACGGGGTATTTTCAGGGTACCCCGGCGGATTTAATGAATCGTAGTCGGCGGGGCGTGGCAGGACCATCGCGATGAGTTCCGCGCATTCCCCGGTGCCATTCTGATGACCACCAACTGCCTGCAGGATCCGCAGGAAGGCTACAAACAGCACATCTTCACCGCCGGCCACGTCGGCTGGCCGGGCATTCGTTCCGGGGTCCGCGACGCCAAAAGCATTGACAGGCTCCCTCCCGGCTCGGCACTCTGGATCCTCTCAAAGTGCCGATAGCACATTCTCATACTAGCGCAGCGCGCCGAAGGCCTGCATGGATGGCTCCGGGCCAGGAACCCCGGGCAACTGCTCCCGCCCGGCGAGGGGCCGGGGTGGCCGCACCCCTGTTCCGCGCGGCATGAATATCGGGTTCCAGCGGGCGGTGGATCGCCTCGTGGGCGTGCCCGTGTGCGCGGCGCTTTCCCTGCTGCACCGGCTCGGCCCCCGGCGGGAGGTTCCCCGCCCGCCGCGCCGGATCCTCGTTATTCTGCTTTCGGAGATGGGCAGCCTGGTGCTGGCCCAGCCGATGTTCGCCCGGTTGAAGATCCTTTACCCGGGCGTCGAAATCCGCGCCCTGCTGTTTGCACGGAACCGCGAAGTGCTGGACCTGCTGGGAGTCATCCCCCGGGAGAACGTGCTGACGCTGGACGACCGGTCCCTGGGGGGCTTTGCCGCCGACAGCATCAGGATCCTGCGCACTCTGCGGCCGCTCAAACTCGATGTGGTGATTGACTGCGAGCTGTTTGCCCGGGTGAGCAGCGTGTTCTCGGGGCTTTCCGGCGCCGCCCTGCGGGTGGGGTTCCACCGCCACACCCAGGAGGGGCTTTACCGGGGCTCGTTCATCAACCGGCCCGTGCTCTACAACCCCTACCGGCACCTGTCACTCCAGTTCCTCACGCTCGTCGGGGCGATCGAGTCCCATACGTCACCGGTTGGGAAGGATGCCGCCGCCGTCGCATGTGAGCCGCCGCCGATGCTGGGTTTTCCCAAGGAGGAACTGCATCAGGCTGTGGCAAAGCTCCACGCGGATTTTCCTACCATCAAGGACAAGGGCCTCGTCCTGGTTTACCCGAGCGGGGGTTTGCTGCCCATCAGGGCGTGGCCGTTGGAATACTATTACCGGCTCTGCGCCTCGCTTCTCCAGGAGGGCTACGCGGTCGCCGTGATCGGGCTGCCGGCGGACAAGCCGATCGGCCGGGCGGTGACAGGCCACTGCCGGAGCCCACACTGCGTTGACCTGACCGGCTACACCGATTCCGTGCGGCATTTGCTGGCGCTGTTTCATCGCGCCGCCCTGCTGATCACCAACGACGGCGGCCCCGGGCAGTTCGCGGCGTTGACCCCGGTTCCCACCATCATCCTTTTTGGTCCGGAAACGCCCCTGCTTTACGGGTCCATGGCGGGGAGCGCCTTTTGTTTCCATCGGCAGCTGCCGTGCTCGCCCTGCCTCACCGCCTACAATCACCGGATGTCGCCTTGTGACGGCGACAACCAATGCCTGAAGCAGATTACTCCCGAACTGGTCCTGGCGAAGGCTCGCGAGATGCTGCGGGCAGCGCCGGCGCTTCAGGCTGAGGCTGGCCGGGCGGCCACATGCTGACGGCGCGGCGAGCTGATTCGGCAGGCACCGGTTGGGCGTTGGCCGGTTACGGCCTCGCAACGCTGCTGGCCGGCTTCATCTACTTCTACGGCCTCGGCGGCGATCACATTCCCAAGAACGGCGACGAGTTCCCCTACGCACACCTTACCCGGATCACCGCCGCGAGCGGCCATCTGCTGCCGCTGCGGTCCGAGATCGAGAGCCTGCGCAACACCAAGCCGCCCCTGCTGTTCTGGCAGGGCATCGCTTCCACAAGCTGGGCGCGGAACTGGGAGCTGTGGCGTCTGCGGTATCCGAGCGTGATCTACACTCTGCTCACGGCGGCGATGGTGTTCCTGCTGGGGTCAATGCTCTCGGGTCGCCGGGAGAAGGGCTTCCTGGCGCTCCTCATCTTCCTGGCCTTCTTCAGCACCTACCGCTACGGCCGCCCGTTCCTGACCGACCCGCCCGATGTATTCTGGCTGTTCCTGCCCTTCTTTGTGCTGCTCTATGGCGGTCCGGCGGCGTTTGAATCGCGCTGGCTGGCACCCCTCGGGCTGGGACTGGGGATCGGAGTCGGGTTGCTTTACAAATCGTTCGCGCTCGCCGCGCCCGAACTGCTCGCCCTGGCATGGTGGTACCTGCATTATCGGCGCTACGTGCTTGCGACCTTCCTGACGCGGGACCTGTTGAAGCTGGTTGTCATGGGCTGCGTCTCGCTGGCCGTGTTTTCCTTCTGGTTTGTGCTCGATCCTGATCCGCGGGCAATCGTGAAGGAGTTCATCCTGGGCGAGAACGTGGCGAAGTTCGACCCGCATGGGGGCGGCTACCTCTTCACGCTGCTGTGGGGAGGATCAAGCATCTGGAGCCTGGCGCTCGGCTACCTGCTGGATGCCGGCCTGCTCGCCTGCCCGGTGGCGGCGGTTTTCTACCTCGGCTACAAGCGGCGCGCTGAGCTGAGCCCGGCGGAGCGGCAGTTGTGGATCTGGGTGATCGCGCTGTTCCTGTTCTTCAGCCTGCCGAGCCAACGCTCGGAGCGATATCTGCTGCCGGCGATGCCTGGGCTGGCGGTCCTGTGCGCCCTGAGCTGGGACCGCGTCAGCCGCAGGCTATTTGTCGTCAGCCTTTTTGTGGCAGGCGCGCTGCTGGCCGTGCTGGCGTATCTGTCCATGCGACTCCAACAGGCCGTGCCCGGCGGTCCGCTCTATGGGGCGGGGTATTGGATTCTGCTGACGACCACGGTGATCTTTGTGCTGCTCGCACTGGTTAAGCCGAGCCTGACGAGGCCGGGCCTAAGTGTCGTAAGCCTGCTGCTCTTCCTGTGCTTCGCCGCCTTCCTGCAGCCATTCGACGGGCCGTTGGGCCGCTATGGCGCGGAGGTTCAGGAGCAGGTCCGCGGCCGGGATGTCTGGGTGCCGACTAATTTCAAGGCCAAGGAGGAGGGCTACGTTTTTCTCCTGCCCGGCGCCCGGGTGCATCCCTACGCCTACGATCCGAAGATGGCCGACGCCGCCCTCAGCGTGCAGCACCCTTTATGCGCCATCCGGCTGCCGATCAACAACGCCGGCCCCGCGGGCGGCAGGATCATCGGCCAACGCCTGGACCTTGGCAGCCGGCACACCTCCAAACAGATCATGGAGATGATTAAGGGGCGAGTGTTTGAGCACCTGTTCCTGAAGGAGTTGCTGGTGGAGGCCCCGGGAGTCAGCCGAAGCACACCGTAGCAGCCATTGCAAAGGGGCGGGAGCTGAGCTTTTAGTCAGGCGACCAGGGAGTGCTTTGAAGCAGTTCCTCCACCGCTGCCAGTGGAATGCGGCCGCCCCAACGCTGGTTGCAGATGAACTCCCAGGAGCGCCCTTCGGCCACGTCCTCGAGCACCTGCCAGACCATGATGCGCGTGCCTTTGAAAGTCGGTTTGCCGTGGCAGATTTCAGGATCCGCCACAACGTATTGCCCCAGTTCGATGCGCTTCTGACTCCGGTGTGAACTCCGGTTAGTGCCGCTCTTCATAA
>JAPLUA010000300.1 GCA_026397855.1 Verrucomicrobiota bacterium
CCCCTGCTCCCGGTACCAATCTCCCCATCCATTCATCCGTTGGATTCGTCCCCGTGCTCCCTCATCGCTTGGCTAAGCTTTGGGGGGAATCTCCCAAAGTGCTCTTTTTGCCTTGCTCTCTGGCGTTTGGATATGAAATAATGTCCATTCCTGGTCGTACCCAGGTGAGATTCCCGGGAGAAGTGATCCCTCTGCGGGCTTTTCGGCGTTGATTTGAGTTTGTCGGTTAAATGGATTAACCTATGTCCGTGTCGCATTTCTGGTGTTTAAACCCTTAATTCGCTTGTGGCGAACGACACCGTCGGACATGCCCCAGTGATCCACAGTTTGGCCCTGGTGGAATACGGAAGTATATGAATTAAAGCGGATTACGTGCGTCTAATTATATATGCCTAACAGGAAAGAGAGCAAGCCGGCCAAGGCGGAACGGCACGGGCGACGCGATGGGCAACCCGCCCCCACGAAAGGCCCCCCCCACCGCCGTCGCTTTGTCATTTCAGCAAAGGGTCGCCCCAAGAGCGAGCCGAAAGCCGAAGCCCCGGCCAAGGCCGAGCCCAAGGCGAATTCCGATTCCCAGGCCAAGACTGCCTACGCCAACGCCCACCCCGCGCCGGCGGGAGCCGGGCATGTGCAGACAGCGGACCTGACCGAAACGATCAAGACTTTGCTGCACCTGGCCCATGAGCACGGCCACGTCACCTACGACGACATCAACGACATCCTCCCGGATGGCCTTTCGCCGGAGGATCTGGATGAACTCTACTCGAAGCTGCGCAATCTCGACGTCGAGATCGTGGATCATGCCGAGGTCGAGCGCGCCAAACCGGCCGAACCGGAAGAGGAGGAGGATACCCGGCTCGAAGTCCTGGATGACCCGGTCCGGATGTACATGAACCAGATGGGCAAGGTGCCCCTGCTGACCCGCGAGCAGGAGGTTGAGATCTGCAAGCGCATCGAGGAGGCGGAACTGGACATGAAGCGGCTGGTCTATGGCCTGGGTTTTACCGCCAAGGAGCACATTGCCATCGCGGAGAAGCTCCTCGCCGAGCCGCCCAAGGAGCGCTTCGATCGTGTCGTGGTGGACAAGAAAGTCGCCAACCGCGAAGCCCACCTCCGGGAGCTGCGCAGCCTGATCAAGAAAGTCCGGACGCTGGATGAAAAGGTGGATGACCACTATTCGGCTTTGCAGAAGGCCGGCTCCCAGAGCCGGCGTGAGAAGTACCTCGCCGACTTCCGGAAGCTGGACAAGAAGCTGCAGGACATCTTCCCGAAGTTCTTCTACAAGCAGAAGGTGCTCGAGGACATGATCGTCGTGGCGGGCAACGTCCACGAGAAATGCAAGGCCAGCCTCCGCCACATCGAAGAGCTGGAGTCGCGCCGCAAGTCCTCTGAGCAGCAGACAACCCTCCAGGGTGAGCGGGTCAAGATCCGCGCCCTCGAGCAATTCGTGCGCCTGCCCCGGGAGGAGTTCCTGCAGGTCTTTATCCAGTTGAAACGCGCCGCCGATCGCGCCCACCAGGCCAAAACCCACATGGCGGAGGCCAACCTGCGCCTCGTCGTCTCCGTGGCCAAGAAATACACCAACCGCGGCCAGTCCTTCCTCGACCTCATCCAGGAAGGGAATATCGGGCTCATGAAGGGCGTCGAGAAGTTCGAGTATCGCCGCGGCTACAAGTTCTCCACCTACGCCATCTGGTGGATCCGCCAGGCCATCACGCGCTCGATCGCCGACCAGGCCCGCACCATCCGCATCCCGGTGCACATGATCGAAATCATGAACAAGCTCTGGCGCGCCCAGAAACAGCTCACCCAGGAGCTGGGCCGCGAGCCCACCCCCGAGGAGATCGCAGACGAAATGCACATGCCCGTCTCGCGCATCAACGCCCTCCTGAAGATGGCCCAGCAGCCCATCTCCCTCCATGCCCCCGTCGGCGACGACGGCGACGTGAGCGTCGGCGATTTCATCGAGGACAAGACCGCCGAGAACCCGTCCGACGTCACCAGCTACAGCCTGCTCAAGGAGAAGCTGGGGGATGTCCTCACCAGCCTCACCGAGCGCGAGCGCAGGATTCTTGAGATGCGCTTCGGCCTGGTGGACGGCTACGAGCGCACGCTCGAGGAAATCGGCAAGATGTACAGCGTCACGCGCGAGCGCATCCGCCAGATCGAGGCCAAGGCCCTGCGCAAGCTGCGCCACCCTACCCGCGTCCGGCATCTCCAGGGCTTTCTCGACACCGAAGAGGACGCTGCGTAAAGGCTCCCATGAAGGTCACGTACTACGGTCATTCCTGCTTTGCGGCGCAGGTCGCCGGCAGGACGTTGCTGTTCGACCCGTTCATCACGGGCAACCCGCTCGCAAAAGCCATCAACGTCAGCGCCATCCCGGCCGATTATATCCTCGTGTCCCACGGGCACGAAGACCACCTGGCCGATGCCGCGGACATCGCCAAACGGACTGGCGCGACCATCCTCTCCAACTACGAGGTGGCCGTCTGGTTCGGCAAACAGGGGGTCTCCAGGACCCACCCCCTCAACCACGGCGGCACCTGCCGCCTGGACTTCGGAAGCGTCAAGTTCGTCAACGCCATCCACTCCAGCAGCATGCCGGACGGAACCTGCGGCGGGAACCCCGGCGGGTTCGTCGTCGAAAGCCAGGAGGGCAACTTCTACTACTCGGGCGATACGGCGCTGACCCTGGACATGAAACTGATCGGCGAGTCAACCAAGCTCGACTTCGCCGTGCTCTGCATCGGGGATAATTTCACCATGGGGGTTGAGGATGCCATCAAGGCCGCCGAATTCGTCCGCTGCGACGAAGTTCTGGGAGTGCACTACAACACATTCCCACCTATTAAAATAGACGGACAGGCGGCTATCTCCAGATTCCAGGCCAACCGCAAAAACCTCCATCTCCTGCTCCCGGGCGAAAGCCACAGTTTCGCACCTGTTTAGGCGGGGCAGAATCCAAGGCTTCATCCCAAGACCGGTATTTGCGATCAACCGCAAAGAACCCAAAGAACACAGAGGTTTAGATAACCCACCCTTCGGGTGAGGGGGCTCAGCAGCAGAAATCTTTGCGAATTCCCGAGTTATGAGAAATCTCCGCATCCATCCACCAGGGTCAGCCGCTTTCATTCTGGTGGCTGGTTTATTCCATGCGCATCTTGCCCCGGGAGCACAAGATGTCGCCCAGCCAGAATGGGTCCGGCAAGTCGTAGCAGGTAAGCGAAACGAGGCAAGGGTCTCCTGGTGGGGCTTCAACGCCACAGATTCCACAGAATTCCTGCAAAAGGCGATCAACTCGCATGTGAAACGGCTGATCATCGACCGCCAACCCTCGGCTTGGATTACCGGCCCACTCACCGGGGTCGGGAATCAGGAACTGGTGTTTGAGGCGGGCACCGAACTAGTGGCTTTGAAGGGTGCCTTTCGAGGGAAGGGAGATTGCCTGCTGTCGTTTCCGGGCTGCACCAACGTCATCATCCGGGGGCAAAAGAAGGATGGTGGCAAATCGGCACATATCCGGATGCAAAAAGCAGATTACCAATCCGGTGCCTATGAAAAGTCAGAATGGCGGCATGGGTTGTCCCTTTTCGGATGCCACAAGGTGCTGATCCAGGACCTTGCCATTGAAAGCACGGGAGGTGACGGGATTTATCTGGGGGTAGCACCGGACAAGAAACCCAACGTGAATGTGGTGATCCGCCGAGTTGATTGCCACAACAACCACCGCCAGGGAATCAGCGTCATCAGCGCCGAGAAGCTCTTGGTTGAGGATTGTCGCTTGCGCAATACGGCTGGAACGGCTCCTCAGGCGGGCATTGATTTCGAACCGAACGATCCGGAGGATTCTCTATGAGCAACTCAGAGGTTCGCGACAGCGCCCGCAAGGATTCGTTCTTCCCGCCGATCTACGTGCAAGGCGTGGATTCGGACCATCGCCCGGCAGGAAACATCCATTTCAAGCATCTGCTGATTAAGGATGACGTCGAGCGCCCCTTCTTGAAAATCAGGGAGGGGAAGGGCGACGGGGTCAGGGACATAACCGGGGACGTTGTTCTTAAACGGAACGGAAGAACAGAGAGCATCACGATTGATGATGCCTGGTTGCGCCAATTCACCCCTTCAGCCGCTGTGAAGCCGGAATTGCCTCATGAAAAGGCGGAAGGAAAGCGGCAATAAGCAACGAGGGATGAAAACTGCATCACAAAAACCGGGGGCATTGGGCTTCCGGCCTACCCCCCAGTGGTAAGACAGCAGTAAGACAGCAGTAAGACCCCGGCAAGCCCTCCCCCGAGCGAGGCAAAAGGGGGCCCATTTGGAAATCAGGGCTTATCCAACGGGGAACCCCAAAGCCAATAGGAAATCGGCCCAGGTTCAGGCCGGCCATCTGATCCCACCGCCGGACCAGCCGTTTGCGCCATGGATTGGGCTGAGCGACTGGAAAGCGCCCGGGGGCGGCGGAGAATCAGCGTGCGTCGGCGACGGCCGAGGCGGCGGGCGCCTGGCCGCCGGTAACGCAGGCGACCGAGGTTGAGAGCGTGTCGAGGACGCGGCCTGGGAAGACGCCGAGAGCGAGGATACCGCCGATGAGCAGGACGCACAGCACGCGGGTAGGCCAGTCAAGGCGGATGGGGAGACGGTCACCCGGATCGCGGAAGCAGGCTTCGCGGACCACGCACAGATAGTAGTAAACGGCGATGGCGGCGTTGATCATGGCAATGATCACCAGGCACAGGTGGCCTTTGGAGAGGGCGGCAGACAGCAGGCTGAGCTTGCCCATGAACCCGACGAACGGCGGGATGCCTGCCAGCGCAAACACGCCCACGACAAGCGTCAGGGCGAGCAACGGCGACCGGCGGTGAAGGCCGGCCAGTTCGTCAATGGAGACATTGGTGCCGTCGCGCGAGACCTTGCAGATCACGATGAAGCAGGCCAGAACCATGAGGAAGTAACCGATGATGTAGTAGAGCGCAGCAGCGTAGCCCATCTGGTCCAGGGTGACGAAGCCGATCAGGGCATAGCCGGCATGAGCGATGCCGGAGAAGCCCAGGAGGCGCTTGAAATCCTTTTGGACGAGGGCGATCAGGTTGCCGTAGAACATGGAAGCCGTGGCAAGAATGGCCAGCATGATCGCCACCGTGTGATTATCCGGCGACGCCAGCGACACGAAGCGGACCAGCACGGCAATGGCGCCGATCTTGGGCAAGGAAGCCACCAGGCCGGCGGTTTCGTTCGAGGCACCCTGATACACGTCGGGGGTCCAGAAATGGAACGGGAAGACAGCCAGCTTGTAGTAGATGCCGCAAAAGGTCAGCCCAAGGCCGGCAATGGCGAGGGGGGAATGAATCACCGGCTGGAGCCTGGGCATCATTTCGGTCAGGGAAGTCGTGCCGGTGAGCCCGAAAAGGTAGCTCATCCCAAAGAACATCACGCCGTTGGCGGCAACGCCGAACATGATGTACTTGATCGCCGACTCCATCTGGCTTTTCTGCCCTTTCCGCTCGCGGCGCATGGCCACAAGGAAGTAGAGGGGAAAAGCGGAAACCTCCAGCGAGACAACCAGCGTGATGATATCCACGCAGCTCACGAGCATGGTCAAACCAACCATGCTCAGGGCGAGAAAGAAGAAATACTCGGGCCTAATATCGTCGCGGATGTCGTCGAGGTTTCCGATGAGGAGCAGCACGAGCGTGAAGCCGCAGCCAAACACCAGCTTGAGCACCTGGGAAAACTGGTCCACACGATAGGCGCCGCTGAAGAGAGTCGCGTTCTCCCAGAGGCTAAGGATGCAGGCGATGATCGCAGCAACGGAGCTGATGAGCGCGACGGTCCGGGCCTGCCGGACACGCCCCTCGCCAAGGGTGACCAGGAACAGCGCCAGCGCGCCGGCCAGCAAAACCATTTCGGGAAGGAAAGCCATGAAAGGACAGGAGGTCATGGTAAGTCTGAAGTCCGGAGTTCGAAGCTCGAAGCTCGAACAACGCTGGCCACGGCCGGGGCCTGCCGGGTTTGTTCGAGGAGGTTCTGCACGCTTTTCTCCATGACGCGGGTGAACGGTTCGGGGTGGAGTCCGATCCAGAAGACAAACACCAGCAGCGGCGTCAGGGTGATGATTTCACGAAAGCCCAGGTCCTTGAGGCCGGGATAAACGGGATTATGCGTTCCGCCATAGGCAATCTTCTGCAGCATCCGGAGCATGTAGGCGGCCGCGAGCACCACGCCGGGCACCACGCAAATCATCATTCCCTTGGAGACGGCGAAGCCGCCGCTCATGACCAGGAACTCACCGATGAAACTGTTCGTGCCGGGAAAAGCGAGGGAGGAGAGGGCAAAGACGCCCGCGAACAGGCTGAAGATCGGCATGGTCCGGCCAATGCCCGCAGTCTCGCCGAGGTCGCGGGTATGCAGGCGCTCATAAATAATGCCGACCATGATGAAGAGCGCCCCGGTGGTGACGCCATGATTGATCATCACCAGCACCGCGCCCTGGATGCCGAACGTGTTCAGGGCAAAGATGCCCAGGGTGGCAAAGCCCATGTGAGCCACGCTCGAGTAGGCCACAAGCTTCTTCAGGTCCGTTTGAGCCAGCGCGGTGAGGCCGCCATAGACAATGGCAATCACCGACAGGCCCAGGACGTAGGGGGTGAAGAAATGCGTCGCATCCGGGGTGATGGGGAGCGAGAATCGCAGGAAGCCGTAGGTGCCCATTTTCAGCAGCACGCTGGCCAGCAGCACGCTCCCCGCGGTGGGCGCCTCCACGTGCGCGGCGGGCAGCCAGGTGTGGAACGGGAACATCGGCACCTTGATCGCAAACGAGATGAAGAATGCGAGGAACACCCAGTATTGGAACCCGAGGGGCAATGAATGGCCGGCGCGCATCATATCCGGGATGCTGAAGCTGCCGACCTGGTAGCGGAGGGCGATGATGGCCACGAGCAGGAAGATCGAGCCGGACATCGTGTAAATGAAGAACTTGAGCGAGGCGTAGATCTTTCGCGGCCCGCCCCAGATGCCGATCAGCAGGGCCATCGGGATCAGCATGGCCTCCCAGAAGATGAAGAACAGGACAAAGTCCATGGCGCAGAAGACGCCGACCATCGCGGTTTCCATGATCAGGAGGCAGATCATGAACTCCTTCACGCGGGTCTGGATGTAGCGCCAGGAGCATAGCACGCAGAGCGGCATGATGAGGGTCGTCAGCAGGACCAGCATCAGGCTGATGCCATCAATGCCCACGGCATAGTCCACCTTCAGGAATGGGATCCAGTGCGAGAGTTCGACGAACTGGAACTTTGCCGTGTCCGGGTCGAACTGCCGCCAGAGACCGAGGGAGAGGATGGCTGCCGCCGAGGTAAAGGCCAGCGTCCACCAGCGCAGGAGATTCTCGCTGCGGATAAACGCGGCGATGGCGGCCGCGAGCAACGGGCTGAAGATCAGGATGCTCAGCAGCGGGAAGCTTTCGTTTGGGCTCAGATTGGTCATCGCTAGGGCCTCTTACCGGGTCGTTACAGCATCACTGGTCAAGCCGGCCGTCGGCAGGGCAGACTGGGAAACAGGCGCTCCCGGCAGGCTCAATCTGGCCGGCACACTGGCTTTCGAGATCCGGGAAAAGAGCAGGAAGGCGACGATGATCGCGGCGGCCACCGCAAAAGCGAACGCCAGGTTCTGCTGCATCTGCCCCCGCTGCACGAAGCGCAGGCGCCGGCCGATGCCGCGGAAGCTGGACGCGAACCCATCCACCGCGCCATCAATGACGTAGTTATCAAAGAGCCCCGAGACCTTGGCCGTGAGCATGAGCGGAATCAGACCGGCGTAGCGATAAAGCTCGCCGATGAAGTTATCCACGGACTGGACCGGGTATTTGGCGAACCAGAGGAAGGCGCGTCCGCCCTTGCGATAGAACCAGTCCATATCCAGGCTGATGGTCGGCTCGGGCACCAGCTTCTTGAGGAGCAGGAAGAAGCCGAGGCCGGTGAAAAGGAGGATCTGGAGCGTCTCGGAGATGTGGTAGGGGCTGTAAACCGTTTTCGCGAACTCTGCGGCAGCCTCCTGGTAAGGCAGCATCTTGTAGAGATACGGATAATAGCAGCCGATGAAGATGCACAGGAATGCGGCAACCGCCATCGCCACGTTCATGTTCCACGGCGGCTCGGCGGCACGGTCCCAGGTTTCCTTCTTGGGCTTGTTCTTCCCAAACCAGATGAAGTAAGGCACCTTCAGGCCGGTGTGCAGGAATGTTCCGGCGGAGGCGAGCAGGAGGAGGTAACCCACCCACAGCTTGTGCTCCTCAAAGCCGGCGGTGACGATCATGGATTTGCTGACGAAGCCGCTGAAGAGCGGGAAGGCGGAGATGGACAAGCCGCCGATGAGGGTAAAGAGGAAGGTCCAAGGCATCTTCTTCCAGAGCCCGCCCAATTCGGTGAACTTGCTTTGGCCGGTCATGTGCAGCACGGCGCCGCAGCCCATGAACAGGAGGCCCTTGTAAAGGATGTGTGCGAAAGCGTGGGCGCAGGCACCGTTGATGGCCATCTCGGTGCCCAAACCAACGCCGGCCACCATGTAGCCGACCTGGCTGATGATGTGGTAGGCCAGCAGTCGGCGGGAGTCATTCTCCAGCACGGCATAAACAACACCGTAGAGGGCCATGATCACGCCCAGCGGCACGAGAATCTCGGTCCCGGCGAATCCGCGGCAGAGCGCATAGACGGCGGTCTTGGTCGTAAACGCGCACATGAACACCGAGCCGTTGAAGGTGGCTTCTCCGTAGGCATCAGGGAGCCAGGCGTGCAGGGGGGGGACAGCGGCGTTCAAGATGAAGCCGATCAGGATGAGATAGGTGGCCGGGGTTGCGTGATGCACGGCCAGCTTGCAGAACGACGCGTCAAAGGCCCAACTGCCTTGCGTGTTGCAATGCCAGACCATGCCGGCCAGCAGCGCCAACCCGCCGAATATGTGCACCAGGAGGTAGCGGTAGCCCGCCCCCAGGGATTCACGGCGGCCGCGGAACCAGATGAGGAACACCGAGGAGAAAGCCATCAGCTCCCAGAACAGGAACAGGGTGATGAAATCGCCCGCATAGATGCAGCCGATCGAGCCCGAGACATAGATCCAGGAGGCGATGTGCTGGGCATCATCCTTGACATGCAGGCCGTAGAGCGTTCCCAGGATGCACATCAGGCTCATGATGTAGCCGAAGACATTGCTCAGGGCATCCACACGGCCAAAGACCAGCGTCCAATTCAGGAAGCTCACCTCGCCGAAGGTGCCGTGGGCCATGGTATATACCCGCAAAAAGACCAGGATCGGGACCAGCAGCAAATAGGCCTTCTTTAGCGCTGCGGGGACCAGCGGAAGGAGCAGGGCACCCAGGATCAGGATGAGGGCGGGATGGATCCAGAAGTTATTCATGGTGCCCTTTCGGAGTGCTCGCAAGGGGCGCTGAGCCGTCCTCGTAGTAGTCCTCACGGACCATGATGCCGGCGTGGCCGAACCACTTGGAAATAATGATAATCAGCACGCAAGCGACAAAGCCGAACACCGCCCAGAAGCCCGGCCAATGCTCGATGCTCGTGTGCGCGTGCTCCTTGTCCACAATCGCCGGGATGGCGTCCAGCAGCACCAGGACCGCCAGCACCACAAAGCAGAGGCGCACCACCGTCTTGAGGCGGCCGCGGAAGAACTCGATGAGTTTGACCAGGTTCATTACAGCACAGCGTGGACGAAGCTCATGAAAAAGCCGGGGTAAAGGCCGATGACCACCGAGATGGCAGCCGTTATGGCCAGCGGCACCACCATCAGGGGATGCGCTTCCGTGAACTTATGCTTCAAATCGGCCTCGGAAGGCTTCCCGAAGAAGCCGTTGTAAACGACCGGGGCGAAATAGGCCGTATTCAGCAGGGTGCTGACCAGGAGGACGACGATGATGCCGATGGAGCCGGCATCGAAGGCGCCGTTCAGCAGGTACCATTTGCTGACAAACCCGGCGACCGGGGGCGCGCCGATCATGCTGAGCGAGGCGAGGGCGAAGGCGCCGAAGGTGAACGGCATGACGCGGCCGAGGCCGTTCATCTCCGAGATGCTCTTCTTGTGGGTGGCCACATAGATTGCGCCCGCGCAGAAGAAGAGGGTGATCTTGGAGAAGGCGTGGTTGGCAATGTGCACCAGGCCGCCCTCGATGCCCGAGGGCTTCAGCAGCGCGACGCCCAGGATGATGTAGGAGAGCTGGCTGACCGTGGAGTAAGCCAGCCTCGCCTTCAGGTTGTCCTTGCTCAGGGCGACGATCGAGGCCACGACGATGGTGATCGAGACGAAGTAGGCGGTCGGCAGGCCAAGGTTCAGGGCGTTCATGCGGTCCACGCCGAACACAAAGAGCATGACGCGGACGGTGGAGAACACGCCGACCTTGACGACGGCGACCGCGTGCAGCAAAGCGCTGACGGGAGTGGGGGCCACCATGGCGCTGGGCAGCCAGCTATGGAACGGCATCACGCCATTCTTCGCGAAGCCCAGGATGCAGCAGGCGTAAAGAGCCGTCACCACCCAGCGGTTGACGTCCGCGGGGAGGATGCCCGAGTTGATGTTGTTGGCGAAGTCGAGGTTCCCTGTCAGCACATAAATCAGGACCATCGCAGGCAGGATCAGGCCCTTGGCGGTGGCGGTCAGGTAGGTGATATACTTCTCCGCGCCCGCATAGCTCTCTTCGTCCTGGTGATGGGCCACCAGCGGGTAGGTGCAGATGCTGACGATTTCGTAGAACAGGTAAAGCGTCAGCAGGTTATCCGAGAAGGCGCAGCCGATGGCGCCAAACAAGGCCAGGGCGAAGCAGGTGTTAAAGCGCGTCTGCTCGTGCTCCTGGAGGCTGCGCATGTAGCCCGCCGCGTAGAAGACCGTGATGACCCAGAGGAACGAGGCGGAGACGGCAAACACCATGGACAAGGCATCGGCGCGGAGGGAGATGCTGAGACCCGGCAGCAACTGGAAGAGCGTGAAGTGCAGCTTCTGGCCCGCGTGGATGGCGGGAATCAGGGAAGCGGTGATCGCGAACAGGGTGATCGCGGCGAGAAAAGAGCAGGCTTCGCGGACGTTGGGCCGCTTGCCGGTGGCCATGACCAGCCCGGCCCCGATGAGGGGGGCGAGCACTGCGAGCAGGAGCCTGATATCGTGAGTAGGTGCCATTGGACTAGCCGCTGAGTTCGGACAGCTCCTTCGTTTTGACGGAGCGGTAGTTGCGATAGACGGCGATAATGATGCTGAGGGCGATGGCGATTTCAGCCGCGGCCAACCCCATGATAAACAGGACGAAAATCTGCCCCACTGTCGGGTCGGGGGCCTTGAAATAGTTGAACGTCATCAGGTTAAGCGAGGCCGCGGAGAAGATGAGCTCGCCCGAAATGAGCATGCCGATAAGCGTGCGGCGACGGAGCAGGCCGAAGATGCCGATCACCAGCAGCAAGGCCGCCACGATGAAATAGAGGTCCGGTCGCTCAGGCAGGGGCACAGGGGTCATACTTTGTCCCTCCCGGTGCGCGCGAGGGCGAGCGCGCCGATGATTGCCACCAGCAGGGCCAGGGAGATCAGCTCAAAGGCCAGGCTGTAGGTGGTGAGCAGCGACTTGCCAATCGCCTGGATGGAGCCGTCGCTGACCCGGGCAACCGGAACGGTCCAGTCCTGATGGGTGCCCAGTTGCCAGAGGCCCCAGAAGACCGCCGCGCAGACCACGAAGGCAAAGCTTCCCCAGAGAAGGGTGGAGCCGAGCTTGTCGTCGCGGACAGGCTCGTCAGGCTCCGCCAGCATGACGGCGAAAATAATGGTCACGCAGACAGCCCCGACGTAGATGAGGATTTCCATCAGGGCCAGGAATGGGCTGTGGAGGAAATAGTAGAGGCCGGCCAGCCCGATGCAGGAGATGGCGAGGCCGCAGACGCTCCGGATGATGCGCGCCGTCAGCGCAGCCAGGAGGGCGCCCGCGACGGTGGTTGCGGCACACATCAGGAACACGCCGCCGACAATCATCTGTGAGGCTGGAAACGTGGACATCAGGGGTTCTGGGAGTTAAAGGGGTTAATTGGGTTGTGCCGGGGCGGCCGGCTGGGGCTGTTCCGCTTTTGGCGCCTCGTTGGCCGGCGGCTGGGGCGCGACTTCGGGCTTCGGCGTCTCCGGCATCGGGTTTGCCTTGGCGTCGTCCTCCATGCGCTTGAACAGGTCCATGATAAAGTCCTCCCTGTTCGTGCTCGCAAGGTTGTACTGATGCGTGTACCGGATGGCGTTGTCCCGGCAGGCTTCGACGCACGAGCCGCACAGGCTGCACTTGGTGAAATCGAGCTTGTACTCGGTCACCGACTTCTTCTTGGCCCCGTCCAGCTTCGCCCCTTCGACGGTGATGCAATCGCTGGGGCAGGCCCGCTCGCAGAGTTTGCAGGCAAAGCAGATCGCCTTGCCCGTCTCCGGGTCGCGCACCAGCTCGATATGCCCGCGGAACCGCTTGGGCATCTTGAGGGATTCGTGCGGGTACTGGACGGTAACGATCGGCTTGAAGAACTCGCCCAGCGTGATCCGCATGCCCGTGACCAGGCTGTTGAAACCGGTGAATATTTCCTTTAACGAATTCTTCATGCGTGGTGGAACAGCTTAATCATCGCGCTGGACAGGATGAGGGTGAGCAGGGAGACCGGGATCAGGATCTTCCACGAGAGGTTGAGCAGGCCGTAAAACTGCGTGCGCGGGAACGTCCAGCGGATCCACACCACGGAGAACACCAGGAAATACATCTTCAGAAGGAACCAGATCACGCCCGACAGGATCCCGAACGGGCTCTGCCAGCCGCCGAGGAAGAGGACGGTGGCGAGCGCGCAGCCGAGGAGGATGTTGGCGTATTCGGCCATGAAAAACACCCCGAAGCCCATCCCTGAGTATTCAGTGTAGGCGCCGGCCACCAGCTCGCTCTCGGCTTCCGCCATGTCGAACGGCGCGCGGTTGGTCTCCGCCAGCATGCAGGTGTAGAAAATCAGGAAGGTGACGGGCATCAGCGGGTTGATCCAGACCCGGAACAGGTTCCAATGCCAGAAGGCGCCGGCCTGCTGCTGGACAATCTCGTTCAGGTTCATGGTGCCGGTCACCATGATCATGGTGATGGCCACCAGCAGCATGGGAATCTCGTAGGCGACATTCTGGGAAACGACGCGGGCGGCCGAGATGATCGCGTATTTATTCCGGGAAGCCCAGCCGCCCAGCATGATGGCCATGACATTGATGGACGCAAAGGAGAAGATCATGAGCAATCCCACGTTGATGTTTCGCGCGGCCAGGTTTTCGCCCCAGGGAATGACGGCGAGGCTCATCAGGGCGGGGGACATCATCAGCAGGGGGGCAACGCGGAACAGCGTCCTGTCCACGCCCGCGGGCACGATCAACTGCTTGGACATGAGCTTGACGGCGTCGGCAATGGGCTGGAGCAGGCCGGCGTAGCCAACTTCCGTGGGGCCGGGTCGGCGCTGGAACCGGGCGGCGCCCTTGCGCTCAACCCAGACGAGGTAAGCCGCATTGAGCCCCACAAAGGCCATCATGCCCACAAGGAACACCAGCAGCCGGTAAGGCTCGGTCGCCAGGAGCTTCACAAGGTTGGTTATGGCTTCGGTCATTTCGCCTTTGCTCAACGGTCAATGTCGGGGATCACGAGGTCCAGGCTGCCCATCAGGGCCAGGGCATCCGGCAGGAGCATGCCTGCGCTGGCCTCCTCGAAGAGGCTCAGGTTGGAAAGCGACGGCGTGCGCAATTTGACCCGGTAGGGAATCTCCTTGTTGTCGCTCACGATCCGCACCGCGAACCGGCCGCGAGCGGCCTCGACAGCATAGCAGTAATCACCTGCAGGGAGCTTGAGCACACGCGGGACCTTCTCGGCCATCACGGGCCCGGACGGCAGCTTGTCGAGGGCCTGCTCGATGATGCGCAGGCTCTGGACCATCTCCTCCATGCGCACCAGGTAGCGGGCCATGGAGTCCCCCTCCTCACACGTGGGGACCAGAAAATCAAACTCCGGGTAGGCGGAGTAGGGCTCGACCTTGCGGACGTCGTAGGGGATGCCCGAGCCGCGAATCACGGGACCGGTCGCCCCGTATTTCCGGCACATTTCCTTGCTGATCGGGCCGATCTCGATGAGCCGCTTGCGCAGGATGATGTTATCGGTGACCAGGCTCCGGTACATCTTGAGCCGGGGCCGCATCTGGGCGATGAACTCGCGGGTGCCCTTGATGAAATCATCGTCCACGTCGTTGTAGAGCCCGCCGATGCGGTAGTAGCTGTAGGTGAGACGGGAGCCGGTAATGGCCTCGAGCAGGTCGAGGATCTTCTCCCGGTCATCAAAGGCATAGAGCAGGGGCGTAAAGCCGCCCAGGTCGAGCAGGAAGGCGCCCCACCAGACGAGGTGGCTGGAGATCCGGTTCATCTCGGACGTGATGACACGGATATACTCCGCGCGCGGCGGCACCTGGAGCTTCGCCGCCCGCTCCACCGCGCCGACAAAGCCGTGGGTGTAGGTCATCGCCGACAGGTAATCAATACGGCTGGTGTTCGGCAGGAACTGGGCGTAGGTGCGGTTTTCGCCCATCTTTTCCTGCATCCGGTGGATATAGCCGCAGATGGGTTCGGCGCGGACGACGTATTCGCCGTCCATGACGATTTTAACACGCAACACGCCGTGGGTGGCGGGATGCTGGGGGCCGAGGTTAATGACAAACGTCTCGTTCGGCGCCCCGGGCGGGGATATGACCTCTTTGGTAATCACGAGACAAAGTCCTTCCTCAGCGGGTGAAACGTGGCGTCCTCGGGAAGCAGGAACGGCGTCAGGTTCGGATGCCCCAGGAATCGAATGCCAAAGAAATCATGCGTTTCGCGCTCATGCCAGTTGGCCCCGGGGAAGACCTTTTGAATGGTGGGAACCTCCGGGTTATCGCGCGGAACCCGGGTCCGAACCACCACGCGCAACGCCTTGGACAGGTGGAAGAAATCATAGACCACCTCCATCTGGCCCTGGGCCATCCAGTCCACGCCGGTGATGGTGTCCAACGCCAGCCCTTCCTTGTCCAGCAGCGAGACCACATCAACGACCTGGTCGGGATTGACGGTGGCGTCCAGGTGATAGCCTTTGGCGGCGTAATCCACCGCCTGAAACGGGATCGGCAGGTGGGCCAGCGCATTAGGCAGCGCCGGGCTGGGGGGTGGTGTGGGGGCGGGCTCCATGTCGTCTTGGCAGTTTACCCCTTATTCCGACTTGACCACCGGCCAGCGCCGCTTGCCGGTCAGCTTCTCCTCCAGCTTCAGCAACCCCTCGATCAGGGCTTCGGGACGGGGAGGGCAGCCGGGGATGAACACATCCACGGGAAAGAGCTTTTCCACCCCTTCGACGACTGCATACTGCCCGGGGAAGACAAACGGGCCGCCGGAAATGGCGCAATTGCCCATGGCAATGACCCATTTGGGCTCCGGCATCTGGTCGTAAAGCGTTTTCACCGCCGTGGCCATCTTCTTGTTGATGGTGCCGGCCACGATCATCAGGTCGGCCTGGCGGGGCGAGGGGCGGAAGACCTCGGCGCCAAACCGCGACAGGTCGAACCGCGATGCGCCCGCCGCCATCATCTCGATGGCGCAGCAGGCGAGCCCGAAGGTCAGCGGCCAGAGGGAGTTGGCGCGTCCGAGCGCCAGCATCTCATCCAGCTTCGCGAACTTGACGTAAGGTGAGCAGTCGCTCAGGAGTTGGGCGTTGTCTGGCGGCGCTTCCATTCAAAGATACCTTTCTTCCAGGCGTAAACGATCACCAGGGAGAGAATCCCCACAAAGATGAGCATTTCGACGAAGTCCCGGATCACGAACTCGGTGATGCGGTTATAAACGAGGGCAACGGGAATCAGAAAGAGCACGTCCACGGCAAAGGCGACGAAGACCAGGGCGTAGAGGTAATAGACCGCGCTGTAGCGGATCCAGGCGTCGCCGATGGGATCCATGCCGCACTCGATGAACTGGTCTGTCTTGTTGGCATAGTTGCGCGTCCCGCGCGCGGCCAGCAGGTGCACGATCACGAACGGCCCGACGGCAAACGCCATCCCGCCCAGGAAATAGGCGAAGATATAGATCAGATCAGTGGAGAGCGTCTCTTCCATGCCGATCATCGGTTGTCCTGAACAAAACAAATCAAGTTCACGATATCAGTTTCAAGATTGCGGGTCTTCGGGTCAATGTTAAAGATTCCAGCCTTCCGATTAGGAGCACTAACTGTTGCCGCCACGGGCAACGCAAGTATGGGCAGGCTTAATCTCCGGCGGCCGCGACAGCTTCCGCCCGGCACCGGCAGACTCCTTCAGGCGGGAGCGCCTGCGGGGCGGCCTCGGAATCCCAGCGCTTCCTTCAGCCATCGCCAGATGGCGCGCAGCCCGGCATCCTGCACGCCCTCAAGGCCGTAGCCGGACACAAGGGCCTCTTCATGGCCGCGGTAGCGTGGCGGCAGGAGCACTGCCGGGGCAAGCCCCTGCCCTTCCAGCCTCATGATCTGCGAGTAGAAGATGCCCCTGCCGATCATATACTGGCCCTTTGGCAGCGCCAGCGAGCGGCGGGGCAGCACCAGCCAGGGACGGTAGCTGAGCATCAGGCCGCCTCCCTCGTCCCGCCGCAGGGTTCCGTAGGTGCGGACAGGAACCTGGCTGATCTCAGATGCCAGGAAAACCCGGTTCGCCGCGCGGTCCGGCACGAAGCGCCTGTGGCGTAGCGTGACATAGTCCCAGACAAAAACCCACCCGAAGCAGGAGATGCGGAACGACCATCCGGCGATGAAGTAGGCAATGCCGATGATCACCAGCGCCCAGGCCGCCCCCAGCCAGGGATTTGCGAACGCCGTCGCTGGGATCGTCAGCAGGACCAGCAACCGGAACCCTTTGAGCGCCGCGTCCAGGATGGCAAAAGGACTGAGAAGGATCAGGACATTGATGGCGTTGGACGCAAGGAACACGAGAAGAAAGGCGGCCATCGCGACCGGCACCAACATGCCGTTGCCGAGCCAGGAGAGATCAATCGCCCCCAGGAAGCCGGTCCCACCCGGCAGGGCCGCCTCCGGCCCGGGAGGCGGAAGAACGGTTATCACCAGGGGCACAAACGCGCCGGTGGCGATGAGCCCGCTGATCTTGTGCCCGAGGGCGTCGGCGACATCGAGGGGCTTCTTCAGCAGCCGCGGCGCAGCGATGCCGAGCGTGTCCTTGAGAAAGCAGGCGGCGACCATCACAAATGCCGGTATCCAGAACCACGGCTGGGCAAACCAGGGCAGGCGGGCGCGCTGGCGGGGGGTGCTGGCGTGAAAATACCTCCAGGCGCCCACGGCGCTCGCGCCCAGCAGCGGGGATATCGCAACGCCCGTGATCTCGGAAATGGCATGGGCAAGGTCCACTCCGGGCGTTGCCGCGGTTATGGAGGAGTTCGTTTCGGTGGAAGTCGCTGCCAGGGCCATCGGCGAGCTCCAGCAGGCGGCGACCGCCGCGATGAGCGGGACGGCTAACAGCAGGCGCTTTCTCATGCCAAACAGGGTCGGCCTTTTTCGGGCGCCTGTAAAGCGGCACCTGCACCTCTCCACGCCGCCTCCGGCATTAGAGCGATTTGGAGTCGTTTGTAACATTCCCAGGCCGCGCGCCCAGCGTGACAATGTAACAAACGGCCCCAAGGCCCTTCCCGGCGCCCCCCGGTGCCGTGCCTCCCCGGCGCTCCAAGCGTGTTCCAACGGTAGTGCTACGGTAGCGCTACGGTATTGCCCCCGTAGCGGCCCCATGTTGATCAGATCAACATGGGGCCGCTACCGTAGTGCTACGGGGGCAATACGGGGGCACTACCGTTGAATCACGCTTGCGCCACCCTTCCAAAGCCACCGGGCCCGGCTTTGTAACGTAACAAAGCGGCAGCCGGGGGTTGGACGGACCAACTGCGGAACACGGGTGGACAGAGTTACGCGGGCTGAAACGGGGGATGGGGAGGCGGCCTGGAATGCCCCGCAATCGCGCCTGGAGGCCGCTACAGGGCGTTGAGGGGGTCGAGTGGTAGTGGGGGACCCCTGGAATGTAACAAATCGCTCTAATGCCCGTTATCCGATGTGACGTAACAAAGGCATTGGATCCCCGATGGGGGCTTGGGGTGGTCCTGTCGGGGATCGCGGGCCATCAACAGGTCGCTCCTGCGGAGCTGGCGGGCTGGGTCGGCCCTGCGGGACAAGGGGCCACCGCACTTTGCGCAATGCTTCTGCTCCCTCGAAATCCTGTCGGCATTGGGCACGAATGTCCGCGCTCCGCGGGACCCCCTGCAGCTCGCGAATGGGCCAGATCGAATCGAGTCCAATCGAGTCGCTTGACACCCCCGCGTTCGCTGTTATCCTCTCAGGCTCCGTGAACGGAGTGTTTCCTGACGGCAAGTCATCTGGAACACGGCTTGCGGGCACCGAACTGAACTGATTTATGAAACGACAATATCAACCGTCGAAGATACGCCGCAAACGGCAGCACGGGTTCCTGAATCGGAATTCGAGCAAGAGCGGGCGCGCCACCCTGGCCAACCGCCGCCGCGTCGGGCGCAAACGGCTAACCCCGGTGTAAGCCGGTGGCCTTCCAGGCGCCGGAATGTTCAAGGTCCAATGCGCCGAAGCGTGGAATGAGCTAAATAGCGTGGGCCCCACCTCTGATGAGACGCCGCGACGCCTGCGGTTTTGCCGCGCGGCGCGCATCAAGCAGGGCCGTGATTTTCGCCGGACGCGACAGGGCGGGGAGCGGCTGGTGTCCGGTTGCCTGATCGCCAACTGGCGTCGGCTCCCGGCACAGGCCTCTTCCCGGCTGGGAGTGATCACAGCCAGCCGGATCGGGGGCGCGGTGGTCCGCAACCGCGCCCGCAGGCTCATGCGCGAGAGCTTCCGGCTCCACCAGCACGACCTGGCCGCGCCGGTGGACCTGGTGCTGGTGGCGCGGCAGTCCATTGCAGGCAAAGGTTTCGCGGGCGTGGAACGGGACTTCCTGGCGGCGCTGCGGAAGGCAAAGCTGTTAAGGTGATATTAGGGAACGAGCCGATTGAATATAGTCCAACATATTTTAGTTCTTAGCGTGCGCCTGTATCGCTGGGTGATTTCCCCGGCGAAGGCCCTGCTGTTCGGGCCCCTTGGGCGCTGCCGCTTCACGCCGAGCTGTTCCGAATACGCGCTGGGCGCGATCCAGTCGCACGGCGCGCTGCAAGGCGGGGGCCTGGCTGTCCGCCGGATCTGCCGCTGCCATCCCTGGGGCGGCTGCGGCGAGGATCCGGTCCCAGGCCGCAAATCCGAAGTCCGAAATCTGAAATCCGAGCTTTCCGGGATCCAGGCGCAGCGCAGCTCTTGCAGGCATTAACCAACCAGCATGGACCGGAAATCAATCGTCGTCATCACCAGTTGCCTGTTCCTGATTGTCCTCTGGAACTTCCTGATCGTCCCCAAGCTTAACCCGCCCCGGCCCATTCCGCCGGGTGCGACGAATGCGCCGATCACCTCGCTGGCCGCCAGCAATCGGGCTGCTCCCGCGCCGCCGATCATGGCGGAAGCGCCTCCAGCGGCCCCGAAACCCTTTGTTGCTGCGGATGTTCCGGAAGAGCTCCTGGAAGTCGCCAACGAAAACGCCCACTACACCTTCACCTCGCATGGTGGCGGCCTGAAGCTGGTCGAGCTCATGCACTATCCCGAAACCGTCCCGACCCGCCGCGAGAAGCAGCCCCATAGCAGCAACGTCGCGACGTTGAACTCGTTTACCCTCGCGCCGACCCTGGCTCTGCTGGATGGCGAGGCGGTGCAGGGCGATGGCATTTTCACCCTCACGAAGATCGGCAACCAGGTGCGAGCCGAGAAGTCCCTCACCAACGGCCTCAAGATCGTGAAGGAATTTGTGCTGGGCACAAACTACCTGGTGACGGCGACCGTGCGGCTGGAGAACAGCACGGCGCAGCCGCTGGCGTTGCCCGCCCAGGAATGGGTGGTCGGCACTGCCACGCCGATGTATGCGCGCGACAACGGACTGGCGGTGGGCGTGCTATGGTACAACGGCAGCAAGACCGAAGAGGTTGGCGCCAGCTACTTTTCCTCGCGGGGCTTTGCCTGCATGCCGCGCATCCCGCCCACGGAATATCGGGGCGGGGCCAGCAATGTGGTCTGGGTGGCGGTACACAACCAGTTCTTCACCCTGGCCGTGATGCCGCAGTCAGTCACCAACCGGACCGCAATTCCGCCGGCCAAGGGCGTCGTAGTGCGCAAGGTGAACCTGCCGCGTCCCATCGGCGAAGAGGGACGTCCGGTGGCCGCCGACGCCCCTTTGCCGGAAGGCTACGAAGCCGCGCTGGTTTTTCCGGCGGAAACTCTGGCACCGCACCAGATCCTGGAACGTCAGATCAACCTCTTCGCCGGGCCGAAGGAATACCAGACCCTGGCCCGCATCGGCGACCGCTTTAATAACAACCTCGATTTGGTGATGAACTTCGGTTGGGCGGGGTTCTTTTCCAAGGCGCTGCTGCTGAGCATGAATTGGTTGCACAACGCGCTGAGCTTTTCCTACGGCTGGGCCATCATTGCGATCACCATCATTATCAAGGTGCTTTTCTGGCCTCTGACCCAGGCCAGCACGCGCTCGATGAAGCGGATGCAGGCCCTGCAGCCGCAGATGAACGCCATCCGGGAGAAATACAAGGATGACCCGGTCAAGGCGAACAAGAAGACGATGGAATACATGAAGGAGCACAAGGTCAGCCCGTTGGGGGGCTGCCTGCCGATGGTCCTGCAAATCCCCGTCTTCTTCGGCTTCTACTCCATGATCCAAAGCGCCATCGAGCTGCGCGGGGCGCACTTCCTCTGGGTCAAAGACCTGTCCCAGCCCGATACCCTGTTCATGATTCCCGGCACCACCTTCCCGTTCAACCTCCTGCCGCTGATCATGGGCGTCACGATGCTTTGGCAGGCGCGCCTGACCCCCCCCTCGCCCGGCATGGACCCGATGCAGGCCAAAATGATGCGCTACATGCCGCTCATGTTCATCGTCTTCCTCTATAATTTCTCCGCCGGGCTGGCCCTCTACTGGACCGTCCAAAACCTGTTGACCATCGCCCAGACCAAGCTGACCAAGATGGCCCCGGAGACCACGGCCAATGGTCCGGTATTGACGCCGACGGCGAAAAAGAGGAAATAGACTGTAAAGATCGTGCGACCCTGAGCCGCCAATCATTCAACCTGAAACACGTTATGCCTGCTGAACCTCAAGCCACGCTGCAGAAACTGCTGGAACTGCTCGGATTCCCGTCCACCGTTGAGCAACATCCCATGGAGGACAGCCTCCTGCTCGATGTGAAAGCCGATGACTCGGGCCGCCTCATCGGGCGCCAGGGCCAGACTTTGTCCGATCTCCAATACATCACCAACCGCCTCCTCTTCCAGCAGGATCCATCGGTGCCCAAGGTGATGCTGGACGTCAGCGGCTATCGGGCGCAGGCCCGCGAGGCCCTCGTGAAGAAGGCCAAGGATGCCGCGGAAAAAGTCCGGCGCTGGGGTGATGTGGTGGAGCTGGAACCGTTAAGCGCGTTCGACCGGCGCATCATCCACCAGGCCCTCAGGGACGATCCCGGCATCGAAACCCACAGCGTCGAGGTCGAAGGCACCGAGAAGAAGGCCAGGCGGTGACCTTCTGGTCGCTGGTTGAGGTCTTAATGCCCTCGGGCACCATCGGCTGATCGGAGACCAGCAGCAAGGCGCCGCTGGGGATTTCATTGTGGAAGCCGGTGATAAAGATGGTCGCCGTCTCCATGTCAATGGCCATGCACCGGATCCGGCGCAGATACTTCTTCAGCTCCTCGTCGTGCTCCCACACCCGCCGGTTGGTGGTGTAAACCGTGCCGGTCCAGTAATCGCGCCGGTGATTGCGAATGGTGGTGGAGATCGCCTTCTGCAGGCTGAAGGCTGGCAGGGCCGGCACCTCCGGGGGAAAATAATCGTTGGAGGTTCCTTCCCCGCGGATGGCGGCGATCGGCAGAATGAGGTCGCCGATTTTGTTCTTCTTCTTCAGCCCGCCGCACTTGCCCAGGAACAGGCAGGCCTTGGGCTGGATGGCGCACAGCAGGTCCATGATCGTGGCGGCGCCGGCGCTGCCCATGCCGAAGTTGATGATGCTGATGCCGTTGGCGGTGGCGTTGAGCATCGGCCGGTCCTCGCCCCGCACCGGCACGTTGTGCCACTCGGCGAAGAGGCGGACATAGTTGCTGAAATTGACCAGGAGGATGTACTTCCCGAACTCCTCCAGCGGCGTGCCCGTGTAGCGCGGCAGCCAGTTGGCCACAATGTCGTGCTTGGTCTTCATGGCCTCAAATCAGGGATTCGGTGAGGCGGGGTCCACGGGAGCCGCCCCGTGCTCCGCTGTCAGGAATCGCATCAGGGTGTCCCCGTGCCTGAGCGTCTTCTTCTCCCGCCAGGGCGGCGGCAGGGTGAGCGTGTCGCGTTTCGTATGGCCCAGCACGAGCAGCCCGTCCGTCGCCAGCAGGGCCGGCAAGCTCTTGTCATCGAGCAGTTGCTGGGCCAAGGAAGTGGAGCGGCGCCCGACATTCTTCTCCCCGTAGGGCGGGTCAGCCATGACCAGGTCGAATTGATCCCCGGCCGCCGCCAACTGGGACAGCACGGCAAAAACATCCTGCACCCGCACCTGCATGGTGTCGGGCGGGAAGCCGGCGATCTGGAAGTTCTGGCGCAGCACTTCCGCATGGCGCGACGACCTCTCGACGCACACCGCGGCGACCGCGCCCCGGCTGAGGCATTCGAGGCTCAAGGCACCCGTGCCGGCGAACAGCTCCAGCACTCGTGCCCCCGCGACCCGGCCGCCCAGGCTGTTGAACACCGCCTGCTTGACGAGGTCCGGCGTCGGCCGCACCCCCAGGCCTTTGGGCACCTTCAGAATCCGGCGAGCCGCGTTTCCACCTGTGATGCGCATAGTTCAGTTTTAACCCGTCATCCGTCGGCACTGTAGCTGAAGTGGGACCTCATTGACAAGGCCAGCGCAGGCCGGGCCTGCATCATTGATCTGCCAGGTGTCCGTCAACAACCCGGTCCCGTTGCCCAGATACGTGTGTAAATCCGGCGTTCCGGCGGCGCTGAGCGTCACCTGGATGCGCGCCCGCCGCCGCCGGCTCGGCCCGCGTGCCGGTGAGCGCCAGTTCCACCCGCAAATCCCCTG
>JAPLUA010000033.1 GCA_026397855.1 Verrucomicrobiota bacterium
CCATGTTGATCAGATCAACATGGGGCCGCTACCGTAGTGCTACCGGGGCAATACCGTAGCACTACCGTTGGAACACGCTTGATGCACCCTTCCAATGCCTCCGGGCCCGGCTTTGTAACGGAACAAAGCGGCAACCGGGAGTTGGATGGACCAACCGCGGAGCACGGGTGGACAGGGTTATGCGGACTGAAACGGGGGGGCGAGGAGGCCTGGAATGCCCCGCAATCGCGCCTGGCGCCCGCTACAGGGTCTTGACGGGGTCGGGTGGTATGTGGGGACCCCTGGAATGTAACAAATCGCTCCAATGCCCGTTATCCCGTGTGACGTAACAAAGGTGAATAGGATGGACAATCTCAGCCGGGTGCAGTATCAGCCATGCCTCATGATGTTCCCAGTTATGCCGCAGCCCGCACTGGCCCTCCTGGATCTGCCCGCGTTCATGTCCTGGTTCGCCGGCCTGGTCTGGGGCGTTCCCCTGATCGTCCTGCTGTTCGGCACCCACCTGTTTCTCACGGTCCGCCTGGGGTTCATCCAGCGGTATATCTGGCGCGGGATCAAGCTCTCGCTCAAACGCGATGCCGAGGGAGAAGGCGACGTTTCCCAGTTCGGTGCCCTCACCACCGCCCTGGCCGCCACGATCGGCACGGGCAACATTGTCGGGGTGGCCGGGGCCGTGGCGGCCGGCGGGCCCGGGGCCGTGCTCTGGATGTGGCTGACGGGGGTGTTCGGCATCGCCACCAAGTACGCCGAGGCGGTCCTGGCGGTGAAGTACCGGATCCGGCAGCCGGACGGCACCTACGCGGGCGGTCCGATGTATGCCCTGGAGCGCGGCCTGGGCCAGAAATGGCTGGGGATCGTGTTTGCCGTGCTGACGTGCATCGCTGCGTTCGGCATCGGGTGCATGACGCAGGCCAACAGCATTGTCTCGAACGTGCAGACGCTGTTCCCGGCCGAGCAGGCCCAGGCGGTGGCCTGGATCCTGGGCCTGGCCATGACCGCGCTCACGGCGATCACGATTCTCGGGGGCATCCGGTCCATCGCCCGGGTTTGCGAAATCCTGGTGCCGTTCATGGCGGTGGTTTATGTGCTGGGCTGCCTGCTGGTGCTGATCCGGAACGCCGCCGTGCTGCCGGAGACCCTCAAGCTGATCTGCACCAGCGCTTTCACCGGCCAGGCTGCCATCGGCGGGTTTGTCGGCGCCGGCATACGTGAAACCATGCGGTTTGGCATTGCGCGCGGTTTGTTCTCCAATGAAAGCGGCCTGGGCAGCGCCCCGATCGTCGCCGCGGCCGCCCAGACCCGCAACCCGGTGCGGCAGGCCCTGGTCTCATCCACCGGCACCTTCTGGGATACGGTGGTGATCTGCGCCATGACCGGGCTGGTCCTGGTCAGCAGCGGGCATTGGAAAGAGGGCCTCAACAAGGTTCAACTCACCCAGGCGGCCTTCGGGGATCTGCACACCATTGGCCCGATATTCCTCACCATCGGCCTGCTCACCTTTGTCTTCTCCACCATCCTGGGCTGGAGCTATTACGGGGAGAAGGCGGCTGAATACCTGCTCGGGCAGCGGGCGGTCAAGCCGTATCGCTGGCTTTGGGTGCTGGCGGTGCTGGTCGGTTCCGTCCTGCCGCTGGCCGTGGTCTGGGACTTCTCGGACGCCGCCAACGGCCTGATGGCTTTGCCCAACCTGATATCCCTGCTCCTGCTCAGCGGGGTCATCGCGGCCGAGACGCGGGCCCACCGGGACGAGTTGACCGGGAAGGATTGAGGCGGATCAAGAACCGGCGGCGCAGTCAGCCCCCAAGCGGACAAGAATGTCCAATGCCGCTAGGAATTGAGGGGTAGAACCATTGCCGAACGCGGTCTGGCCCCTGTCTGGGAGGGATTCGCTGGACGGACGCGTGTCGGAACTGCCGCCAATTTCCAGTTGCCAACGACCTCCACCTGGTGCAGCTTTAGATCCGCTGACCCTCTGGATTGTGTCCCTGCATCCAGGCGGTGAGGGCGGTCCGCACTCGATGGTTTTCTTGGTCTGGTGCGGCGGCTGCATGGAACGGAAACCTTTGGGGATTAAACATACAAATTAATTAACTGCTATGTGCGAAAATGACTGCTGTTGCGAATGCGAACCGTTGACCGTTGGGGTCGGCATGGATGTGCCGGATTTCACGATGGATGTCTATGATCCGGAGAACCGCGCCTTTGGCAAGGTGTCGCTGGACGAGCTGAAAAAGGACTCCAAGTGGACTGTGCTGGTCTTCTATCCGGCGGACTTTACCTTCGTATGCCCGACGGAGCTGGCTGACCTGGCGGAGAAGCATGAGGCGCTGAAGAAGCTGGGAGCCGAGGTCATTTCTGTCTCCACCGACACCCAGTTCGCGCACCTGGCCTGGCGCGATTCGGAGAAGCTGCTCGCGAAGGTCCAATACCTGATGGGTGCGGATCCCACGGGCAAGGTCAGCCGGCTGTTCGGGGTTTACGACGAAAACACAGGCCTGGCTCTGCGCGGAACCTTCGTCATCAGCCCGCAAGGCAAACTGGTTGCCTCGGAGGTCAACTTCTACAACGTCGGCCGCGATATGAACGAGCTGGTCCGGCGGTTGGAGGCCAACGTCTATTTGCTCGCTCATCCGGCCGAGGCATGCCCGGCGAAGTGGAAACAGGGCGGGAAAACACTGACGCCGAACGAGAAGATGGTCGGCAAGGTTTACGAAGCCCTGCAGGGCTAGGGCCTTTGCGCGGGGTCGTTTCGCCCGATTCAACCCTTACGGATAGTAAACCCGGTAATACCGCTGGTTATTGGTGGCGGAATTGTCGGTCTGGGAATCGCTGGTGCCGGGAGCCGTCCTGGTGCCGGCGGGATACCAGTTCGTCGCGGGCAGGTTCGTGGCATAGACCAGGGCGTAGTTGGTCCCCGCCAGCGTGTTGGTGTAACGCACCGTCATGCTGCCCGGTCCGGCGTTGGTGATGGATGTGATGCTCGGGCGCGCGGCCGGCGTTGGTGCGGCGCTGGGCGCAAAACTCAGCACGATGTTCCCGCTCACGTCCGCTGCTGTTGTGAAGTTCCCCGCGGCGTAGCTTCCATTCTTTATTCTGCCGAAAGTGGAAGCCCCCGGATTCGAGCCGCCGCCCAGCGAGATAACCCTCCAGGCATGCGCTGACCGCCAGAATGGATTGGACGTATCGGGCGCGGTAGCGGAGCCGGTAAAGCGGATGTCCAGCGTGGACTGGGCCCCCAGCACCAATGCGCCGCCGCTCAGCACGACCTGGTCGAAGTCCGAGCCTGCCACGCCGGTTCCGCTGTCTTTCAAGGCGGCCAGTTCCCAGGTATTGGTGGCGCCGCTGCCGCTGGCGCCCAGGTCCAACCCGGCGGACAGGGTGAGCATTCCCACGCTGAAACCGGCGCCGAACGTGCCGCCGGCGGCGACGGTCACAGCGCCAGCGATGGTGCCCTGACCCAGCAAGGTGCCTCCCACGTTGACCGTTACCGCGCCCGTGCCGCTGTTGCCGTTGACCTTGAGCGTGCCGGAGTTGACGGTCAGGTTCGCGACTGAGTTCCCGCCCAACATGCCGTAGGTGCCGCTGCCGTTCATCCGGAGCGTGCCGGTTCCGCTGATCGAGCCCCCAAAGCTGGATTCGCCGACTCCGCTATTGTAAGTTCCGGCCGCCAGCGGGGCGACGGTCAGGGTGCTGTTGACATTGACGATGCTCGCGGCGGGGCTGGAGCTTTGAATGGTGCGGACCGTTTCAGGCTGGCCAATCATTTCGAAATAGGCCGAGTCATTTAAAGTGACGACCGCATCATCGGCAATCTGCTCACCCCCGATCACGTTGATGATGAGCGAACCCGTCCCGTTCACCGTCACGTCGCCGGGGATGGCATTGATGCCGGGGGGCTTCTGCATCTTGATGGGCCCCGCGTTGACCAGCGTGCCGCCGGTGTAGGTGTTGGCGTGCATGCCCGTGATGTTGAGGGTCCTGTCGCCGCTCTTGACCAGGCGGCTGTGCGCTCCCGCGCCGTCCTTCAGCACCCCGTAAACATCCAGCCTCCCGCCGGTGCACCGGAAATCGGTCTGGCCGCCGACGCTGGCATCGCCGAGCGCATTGGTAAAGTTGGCATTGGTGACCCAGAACGTGATGCCCTGGTAGGAGATCTCAATCGGTGAGTCTATGCCGAAGTAGGAGGGGCTTTGCGCATTGGGCGGCTGTTCTTCCAGCACATACGATCCCAGGTTCATCGTATGGCCTATGCCGGCCAGAATCTTGATCCCGTTCAATACCACGTTGTTGCTGAAGATCAGGATCGTCGTGCCGTAGTTCGTGTCAACGTAGGGCCAATTGTAGGGCACCTTGATGTCGCCCTGGAACACGACAATGTTTGACGACAGCGGGCGCGGCGCGGTGCCGCCGATCCAGTTGGCGCCGTTCCCCCAATTCTGGTTGGTGAGGGCGGCACCATTCCATGTGAACGCGGTGGTGGGGTCGCCTGACGGGGGTGGATTGGTGGAACCTAGCACCGCGATCGAGCCATCCACGGCCAGCTTGTTGGTCCAGACCTCACTCCCGACCGGAATGATGCGCAAAGCCTGGCCGTTAGGGAGCGGCTGGCTGAAGATGCGAAAGCTATCCCCGGGCGACAAGGCGGATGGGCCGAGGTTGATGACCGTGAGGGTGCCGTTGGCGGCATTGGTCAGGCTGCCGTTGACCGTGAGCAGGTCGTTGGAGGGCGCCAGCGATTTGTTCACCTGGATCAGCAGGTTGCCCGACAGGGTCAGGCCGCCATTCAAAGCCAGGGTCCCCACCGACACGCCGGGAGACAGGGTGGCGCCGGCATTGACAAGGACGGGGCCGTTGATGACGCCGCTGCCGGCAAGCGTGCCGCCGGAATTCACGGTGACGGCGCTCGACCCGGCGAGCGAGCCGTTCACCCCCAGCGTGCCGGCATTGACTGTCGTCGGTCCCGTGTAAGTGTTGGTGCCGCCGAGTGCCAGGCTGCCCGACCCCGAGCTGCCCGCATTCAAGGAGATGCCGTTGGTTCCAGAGACATCGCAATTCAGCAGGAGCGACATTCCACCGTTGACAGGGCAGGCGGTCTGGGTGCCGTTGATCACCAGCTTGAGCCGGGCGGCGTGAGCATTGGCGGCTCCGTCCAAGGTCAGGTTGGCGGTGCCGGCCGCGCAGTCGAACAGCTCCGTGCTCGTGCCGCTCAAGGTCAGAGCGCGATCGGTGTATTCGCCGGGCCCGATGCCGATCGTGCGCGAGGAAGCGCTGACGTTCTGCCGGATCTTCTCGGCAAAGCCGTTGTTTGTCAGCGTGACCACGCCCCCCGGAGAGCTGCTCCTGAAAATCGCAACATCCGCGGGGTCCGCCCCCGCCGGGAGGGGGAGCAGGCTGGCGCACAACCAGGCACAGGCCGTCAGGAATGTTGTTCTCATCAGAGCGCTGGTGCCACAGTAGCCCGTCAGGGGCTCAACTGCACCCGGTAAAACGCCGCCGCTCCGCCGGGGGCGGATACCGTCCACTGGGCCAGGGCGTTGGTGGCGAGCACCGAGGCTACGGGTTGAAAGCCAGTAGCGGGGTTTGTGGTGGCGAGCACGTCGTAGCTCTGGCCCGGGATGGCGGCCCAGGAGAGCTTCAGCGGCGTGCCGGAGATGCTGAGCTTGAAAGCCGGAACCAGCCGTATCCACGCCGTCTGGGTCTGGTAGCCACTGCCGGAGGTATCGGTCACCAGCGCGTAGAAGGGATGCAAACCCAGTCCCAGCATGGCTGAGGGTGCGGTGAAGACCGCTGCCGAATGGTTGGAAACCACGCCCACCGAACCGCCGGTGCTGAATAGCTCGATGCGCGAGATATTGGTGGCGCTCGCAGCCACTGAAAATTTGAGCGGCATTTCAAGCGTGGCATTCGTGCCCGCCAGGAGCGCCGCGAACGCGGCGGTGAGGGCGGTGTTCTGTATCCGCACAGTCCGCGACACGGGCGTCTGTGTGCGGACGCTGGTGCCCTCATAGGCCACCGCAGTGAGTTGGTGGTAGCCGTCCGCCAGTTGCGTGGTGTCGAGCAAGGAGCTGACGGGCAGTGAAAACGAGCCCGAGCTGGCGTAGAGGTGGTTCCGGGGCCGCAGGTCGTTGATGTTGTCCTGGATAGCATTGGTGCCGAACGGCAGGGCCAGGAGGTTGGTGGAGGCGGTGAACGCCACCTGGATTCTGGAGGCGGGGCCCCCGGCGGAGCGCGCGTTGATCGTGAACTGTGCGGCAATGTTGTTGGCGCAGTTCGTCTCCGTGAGATCCCCCACATCGGTGGCCAGCACGCCGTCCGCTGCGAGCAAGGCCGGGTTGGCGTTGACGCTGTTGAACAGGTTGCGGGTCAGCGTGCCTATGGTGGTGCCAGCGGTGAGATTGGTGACGCCGATGACGACTTCGGCCCCGTTGGTTTTCGTGAAGACCAATTGCAGCCAATCCCCCACCGCGGGCGCGTAGGCTGCCAGCACACCCAGGTAGCCGGTGGCGGTGGCGTCGAGGAAAGTCGGGCGGGCGGGCACCAGCCATGTGGTCAGCCGGTCGGCGGAACCGATCGCGCTGTCGGCGCTCAAGGTGACATTGCTACCGGGGCCCGCCACGTCGAGCGCCTGCAGCTCAATCCGGTCGCCCACCGGCCACGCCTGCACCCCGGTGAAGTTGGTCTCCGCATTCAACGCGGCCGCAAGCCCGGCAACGGCGGATGCGACGGTGGCATTGGTGGGCACCGTGTAGTTGACCGTGAACCCGTTCAGGGTGACCGACAGGGCATTGCCGGCCGACGGCGGAAGGTTGGTCAGCGTTTGCAGGAAGCTGCCGTCCACAAAGAGGTCCACCCGGCCCAGTGGCAGGTTGGTAGCCCCGGCGGAAAAGACCGGGCTGAGGGCTGCCGGGCCGGCCAAGATTGTGCCGTTGGTCAGCGAACTCCAGTCACCCGTGCCGCGGCGCGCAAAGGGCGCTGAGAGCGGTTCGCCTGCCATCAGCCCCTGGTAGGGATTGCGGAGGCTCTGGTAGTAGGCTTCCGCGAGGCAGAAGCCGCGCGCCTGGTAAAAGTAATCCAGCGGATCGGGGAACTTCTGAGTGTAGTTGCAAGGTTCCACCACGGCGCCGTAGCTCCCGGCTGCGCCCGCATTCAGAAACGCCAGCAGGGAGGTCTGGCCGCTGTTTTCGAATATCCGCCCGGCATAGGAGGTAAGGCTGTCCCCGATTGCGCCGCGCACAAAGGCATTCGCCGGCAGGGTGAGGTTGGCCAGGCCGGTCAGCAGGCCGAGGCTGCTGGTGAACGATGTGGAGCTGCTGTTGGTCCAGACCAGCGAATTGTTCCCGCGGACGCGGCTGGCGAGGATGGCGTTGTCGAATTCCACGTAGCGGACGCTGCGGGCCGGGTCGCCGGTCCGTTCCAGATAGATGGTCTGGGTGGGAAACGAGCTGTCGCTGGCCACGCCGCGGCTCAGGATCAGATCGGCCGTGGCCAGGTTGCTGGCCGTGAGCATCATGGCCAGGAATGAGTTGGTGGGGGCGGTGTCGGGCGGGGCCTCGCGCAGGGGCATTTCGCTGAAGGCGTAGCTGTTTGAGGATGAATCGGGCAGAGAGCAGCAGGAGGGCAGGCATGTCAGGGGCGGCGCGACGTCGTGCTTGAAGCCGTAAAACAGCGCCGAGGTGGTGCTGTTCTGGCTCTGGTCGGGATCGAGAATCCGGTAAGGGATGTCCATGGACAGCAGCACCAGGTCCGCCTGGTTGGTCAGCCCGCGGTCGCTGAGCATGGCCAGCAGGGGATTGCGAAGCCGGGTCTCGAACTCCGCCCGGCTCCAGATGATCGCGCCACCGGTCCAGCCCGTCATGCGCAGGACATTCCGGGGCGGCACGCCGCGCTGCTCGCAATAGTCACTGCCGAGCCGGACGGAGTTGGTGCTGTTCTGGTTGACGACCACGATGACATTGAGTCCGCTGCCGCCGGCATGGAGACTTGCGGCGGCGAGGACTGAAGCCAGCAGCGTCAGCAGCCTTTCAGGTAATCGCATGGGGCAAAAGATTCACCACATCCCGCGCGGAGTAAACAGCATTTCACATCATATCCGCCGCCAGCACGCGGATGGTCTCCTCGAGGGAGGTCTGGCCGGAGAGGGCGCGGGAAAGCCCGTTCTGCCAGAGTGTGCGCATGCCCTGCTGGATGGCGATGTCTTCGAGGGCGGAAGTCGGCATCTTTTTCAGCACCGCTTCGCGGAAGGGTTCGTCCACCACCAGCATCTCGCTGACGGGCAGGCGGCCGGCGTAACCGCTCTGGTTGCACTGGTCGCAGCCGACGCCCCGCCGAAACTGGGCCTGGGCCACCAGCGATTCGGGCACCACCTTGAGCTGGCTCGGCGACGGCATATAAGGCTCGGCGCAATTCGGGCAGATGCGGCGGACCATCCGCAGCCCCATGACCCCGAGAATGCTCGACGCCAGCATGAAGGCCTCGATGTTCATGTTAATCAGCCGCGTGAAGGCGCCGGCCGAGACCCCGCAGTGGATCGTGCTCAGCACCAGGTGGCCCGTGAGCCCGGCCTGCACGGCAATGGCGGCGGTTTCCGGGTCGCGTATCTCGCCCACCATGATGACTTGCGGATCCTGCCGCATGATGCTCTTCAGGGCGACGGCGTAGGTGAACTCCTGGGCCGGGTTGATCTGCGTCTGGCTCACCATCGGCAGGTTGAACTCCACCGGGTCTTCCACCGTGCTGATGCTCACGCTGGTGCCGTCCCGCTGCATGATGTAGCACAGCGCCGAATACATCGTGCTCGTCTTCCCCGACCCTGTTGGCCCCGTGAAGAGCAGCAGGCCGCTCGTGCGCTTGAGCGTCTTCAGCATCCCGTGCAGCGTGGACTCCTCAAACCCCAGGGTGCCCAGATCGAAGCGCCGGTCCCGCGGGTCAAAGAGGCGCACGACAATCTTCTCGCCCCGCGTGGTCGGGAAAATCGAGACCCGCAGTTGCACCCCCTCCAGTTCCGGACTCCCGACCGCCGTGCCGTCCTGCGGCATCCCCGCCTGGTAGGTGACGAGGTTGGCCATGACTTTGAAGCGCATGGAGATCTTGTCCATCAGTTCGAGCGGCAGGTGGGCCACCTCGGTCAGCACGCCGTTGACCCGCGCCCGCGCCGCAATCGAGTTTTCCCAGGGCTCAATATGCAGGTCGCTCGCACCGAGCCGGATGGCGTCCTGCACCAGGCAACTGACGAGGACGCTCACTTCGAAGCCCTGCGCGGCCATTTCGGACTGGAGATACTGGATCGTGTAACTCATAAATGAGTTCACATCAATTGTCCCCCCAACGCGAAGACAATCTGCCGGCCATAATCTGCCCGCTTGTCCTTCAGAATGCCCTGGCGAATCCGCCGTCTCACATGCCAGTGAAGGGTCGTCAGCCCCGAATCCACCGCGCGGGCCACACCTTCGCGAGCCCGCAGGATGAGTTCACGCACGTCCGTCAGCAGCCGGCTGATGTTTTGCTGCGAGGTCTTGAGCGTCCGCGCGAAGTCCTTTAGGGAGAGCCCGGCCTTTTCGCGCAGCGCCGCAATTTGCAACGCCACGTCCCACGGCTCACCCGCCCGTTTGAATCGCTCGGTAAATGCGGGGTCTTGCAGTTGCTCTTCCAGGTAACGGTCGAAATTGGTCTTGCTCATGGCTCATTTCTTTTCTGCCAGCCGTGCCACCCGCCCCCTATGCCGCATTCAAATCGCAAATGGCGACAGCTTCCGTCAGTCGAGACGGTCGTTCTCCGGGGGCGGCACGTCGGGCACTGCGGCCAGATACTTCTCAAAATCCGCCGGCCGTCCAGCCTTCGCCTCGCAGCGTAGGTAGTCCATCGTCAGCACCACCGCCAATTTCTCGCCGGCGGCGCTGGCGGGGAACTGGCTCACCGAGTAGCCCTCCCTGGCGGCCAGGGCTTCGATGGGCTTCTTCAGCGACTCCGGCAGTTGGATCGTTAGCGTGCTCATGTCTTTGGTCGTAGCAGTTTCCGGAACTCACGGGGCGTTGGGGCGCTGATGCCAAGCTGTTCCGATCCGTGAAAATCTCTCAAGTTATGCGTGACAATATGGCGGCAACCCGCGGCAAAAGCTAGTTCTAACGCCATGTC
>JAPLUA010000043.1 GCA_026397855.1 Verrucomicrobiota bacterium
GCAAGCCGGAGGCTTACGCTGCTACCTGGCGGTAGTTGCAGGATGGACCCTTGAAGGGGGCCTTTGCGTCGAGCTCCGGCTTACTCGTAGATGTCGTAAACGGTGTCATCCATCACGAACTTCACGTTCTGCCCCAACGCGAGCCAGGGCAGCGCCCTTGAGTTCTTCGCGGCCAGGTCGAAGTATTCGGCCGAGCCGAACTGGATGCGCACCTGTTTGGCATTCGGATGCTTCTGAAGGGTTGAATCCATCCATTGCTTGTCGTTCTGGAAGAAGCTCTTCCCGGCGACGAACTGCGACTGCTGCGAATACTGCACCAGCCGCTCCCGGCTGCGAGTGGTCGGAGTTTCTTCAGCCCCGATGGCGGAACCGGACGGCAAGCCGAGCGCCTTGCGAGCTTCAAGTGCGCCGCCGGCCCCCGCAGGCGCGGACGCCACCGCGTCTTTCAGCGCCGAACCGTAGCGCGCCCCGGCCACGGCCCGGTCCCCGGAACGCTCCTTCTTAAACGTGTCCCATGCCTGCGACGCCTCCTGCCGGGCCCCGGCATCCGCGTCGAACCCTTGCAGCGACCGCATCGGCATCGGCACGTTATGCTGCTTTTCGTCCTCGACGATCAGGTAGGCGGTGTAAGGCGTGACAATGCCATACTGGCGCGCCAGCCCGGTCACCTCATCGCGCAGTTCGGCGTTTTCACCGTGCAGGCGGATTTCATCGAGCAGGTAGCCGACGCGGCGGGTGGCCCAGAGGCGCGGGATAAACTCGTTGTCCGCGCTCTCCCCGGGAAACCGCACTTCGTAGGTCAGCTTCTTCTCGGCGCCATTGACAGACCCCTGCACGATCACGGCCGAGTCGCCCTGGCCCGAGTAGCGGCCGACCAGCACCAGTTGCTCCCCCTTGAACAGGTCGGGCAGCGGCGAGGGATACAGTTTCGTGGCGCGGATGTCGCCGGTGAACCGGAGCGCCGGGTTGGCCAGGACCGGCTCCTTGATCTTCGAGAAGAAAGCGGAGACCTTCACCTCCAGGTCTTCCTCCGGCAGCACGTACTGGCTGACGGCGCGCGTCTCCTCGGTGATCCGGTCCAGCAGGTGCGTGTTGACGTCGGTGCCGATGCCGAAACAGAAGACGCGCGCCCGGCCCTCGCTCGCTTTCCTGGCGTCGGCCACAATCTGGTCCTCGTCGGTCGTGCCGATCGTAGGCCGGCCATCGGTCAGGAAGATCACCACGAACGGGTGGTCGCCCTGGCCGGGCCGCAGGGCGAGCGCCTTGCGCAGCGCGTCGTCAATCGCCGTGCCGCCGATGGGCCTGAGGTCTTTGATAAAACCCTCCGCCCTGGAGCGGTTCGCCCTGTTGGCTGCGACCAGCCCGTCGAAGAGCGGCTCGACCTCGGTGGAGAAGCGGATGATCTCGAAGCGGTCACCGTCGTTGAGGTTCTCGACACAGAACTGCAGCGCCTTCCTGGCCTGGTCCAGCTTCTTCCCCGCCATCGAGCCGGAGGTGTCCAGCACGAAGGCAACGTCCTTCGTCACCACCTGCTTTTCCTTCACGTCCACCCCCGGGGAGGCGAGCAACAGGAAATAGCCATCCTCGCCGCCGGCGCGGCATGTCAGCAGGTTGACGCCGATCTCATCTTTCTCCGGGGCGAAATAGAGCGCAAAGTCGGTGTCCGGCTGGACATCGCTGGCTTCGTAGCCGGCGGTGGCCTGGTGCGCGCCGCTGCGCTTCACCTCCACGGAATGGCTCGGCGAATAGATGGACTTGAGCGCCCGCTTGCTGTCCAGGTCCACCTTCACGCTGACATTCCGGATCGGCTTGGCGGAGAACCTGGCGGTATTCAGCGGCAGGACGTAGCTGACCAGGCCGTCGTCCGCCTTGAGGATCTCCGTGTAGGAAAGCGTGATGCGCTTCCTGCTGTTGGGCTCGATGGGGAAAATGCGCACCTTGAACACGTCGCGCCCGGCATACTCGAACAGGGCCGGGTCCTTGAGTTTGCGCACGATGTCCTCGTAGATCTGCCGCGCCTTGTCCGCGGGGAGCAGCTCGGCTTCGACCTGCTTGCCGTCTATTTCCATGGTGAACTTGTTGATGTGCGCCCCTTTCGGGATGGGGAAGACAAACGTCCCCTCAAGCCGGGCCGGGTTGGGGTTGTAAAACTCCTGGTCCACGGACGTGACCGCCACCTGGTCGGTGATGCGGGTGTTGACCTTCACATAATTCACGTCCAGCGGCGCGAAGAGGTAAGGCCGGGGCTGGGGAAAGTGGCGCGGAGGGGGCATGGGGTGGGGCGAGTTCGGCCCCGGCCACCACCGCGCGTCCGTGACAATGATCAAGCCGGCCGCGAGCGCGGGCGTGACCGTGCAAACCAAACCGAGCAATACCGCCAATAATGTCCAACGTTTCATAAGCGGTTAGACGGGACGCGCCGGAAAATGCTCCCGGCCTTGCAGCCGCAGGACGCAATCAAAGCCGGAATCGCAAATGAGATCCGGATCAAGAGCTGAAGCCATCCCACCGGGTCAGGAGATCCGGCCTACACGAATACTACGCCTTGTAGGCCCGGGGCCCTCACCGGGCGGGCCGCGGCATTTCCACGGGCTCAGGAGCCCTGAGGCTGCAAGTCGCGCAGGAAGAACCGAGGCCGCCAAGACGCCCCCCCTTTTCCGGGTGCAGGGCCTTGGAACCGTTTGTTACATTCCCAGGCTCCGCGCACAGCGTGACAATGTAACAAACGGCCCCAAGGCCCGTCCGGGCGTCCCCGGTGGCGTGCCTCCCCGGCGCTCCAAGCGTGTTCCAACGGTAGTGCCCCCGTAGCACTACGGTATTGCCCCCGTAGCGGCCCCATGTTGATCAGATCAACATGGGGCCGCTACCGTAGTGCTACCGGGGCAATACGGGGGCACTACCGTTGAATCATGCTTGCGCCACCCTTCCAATGCCACGGCACCCGGATTTGTAACGCAACAAAGCGGCAGCCGGAAGCGGGAGGGATGAACTGCGGGATCGGGGTGGACGAAGTTATGCGGGCTGAAACGGGGGATGGGAAGAAGGCTTGGAATGCCCGGCAAACGCGCCTGGAGCCCGCTACAGGGCATTGAGGGGGGCGGGTGGATAGTGATGACCCCTGGAATGTAACAAATCGCCCTAATGCCCGTTATCCGGCCTGGCCGCCCATGGCAACGACTGCCGGGACATCTGCCGGAAATGCCGTGCGGAGGTCGAATATCGCGGGGATCCCGTTCGTCTTCCTTTCCGGCAGCACGGCAATCGGACTTGTCGTCGCCCGCCCTCTTGCATTAGTTTAGTGCGCGCATGACGAATAAAATGAAAATGACTCGTAACTCAACCGGACGCGCCCTCGCGCTGTCGTTTCGATTTGGCCTAACGCTGGCAGCCCTCAGCCTCCTGTCATCCCAGCCCTTGCGGGCTGCTGACGCACCGGCTGCCGGGGCGGGCGACTCCGTGCAGCTTCCCATCAAGCTGCCCGCGCCGGCATTCAAGGGGACGCCCAAGGATTTGCAAGTCGGACCGAATGTGGAGCCACTCTCCGACAAACCGCGGCCGCCGATGATGGTGCCGGCCGGCGTCAAGACCGTCTCCACAGGCAGCAAGGTCAGTTGCAGCGACAAGAATGTTGCGGCGGAAAACCTGGCCAAGGTGAACGACGCCGACAAGGAGGCTTCCGACCAGAGCATCATTTTCCTGCGCAAGGGCACGCAGTGGGTGCAGATGGACCTGGGCAGCCCGCAGGAGATCTTCGCCGTGGCCATCTGGCACGCGCATAACATGGCCAAGGTTTATCGCGATGTGATCGTGCAGGTGGCCGACGATGCGGACTTCATCGAGAACGTGCGCACCGTATTCAACAACGACTCGGACAACACCTCCGGCCTGGGGGTAGGCACCGACCGGGAATACTTTGAATCCTACGAGGGCAAGCTCATCAACGCCAAGGGCGTCAAAGCCCGCTATATCCGGTTCTATTCCAAGGGCAGCACGGAGAGCGCCCTGAACGAATACACGGAACTGGAAGTCTTTGGCCGGCCGGCCAAGTAGAGCCTGATGGGCCGGAGAAGGAGCATAAAGGATGGAAACGTCCCGACTGCGCCTTCTTCCAGCCCCTCAGTTTGCCGCAGTCCTGCTGGTTGCCGTGATGGCGTTCGCCGGGTGGTCCATCCGCCTTGGCGAGCGGCCGATGCACAATGACGAGGCGGTCAACGCGATCAAGTTCGGCCGCCTTTGGACCAGCGGCGCCTATCAATACGACCCCAACGAGCATCACGGGCCGTCGCTTTACTACGCCACGCTTGCCGTCGCGCGGCTGACGGGCCCGCCGGACTTCGAGCATTTAACCGAGGCCAGGCTGCGATTTGTCACCCTGCTGTTTGGTGTCGGGCTGATCCTGCTGCTGCCGCTCGTCGCGGACGGGTTAGGCAGAAACGCCACGCTCTGGGCGGCCGGTTTCACGGCCGTCTCCCCCGCAGTAGCCTTCTACAGCCGCTACTATATCCACGAGGTCCTGCTGGTCTTCTTCACGTTCCTTGCCCTGGCGGCCGGATGGCGCTACTGGCGGAGCGGCAGGATCGGCTGGGCCATGGCGGCTGGGGCGGGGCTGGGCCTCATGCACGCGACCAAGGAGACGTTTGTGATCACCCTTGTCGCCGCGGCGCTGGCCCTGGCCGCGAACGGGGCCTGGAGCCGTTGGATAGACGCTTCGGCCTCATCGGCTGGCATCCGGCGGGTTAATCTCAAGCACCTGGCTGCCGGTCTTGCCGTCTGGCTGGTCATCGCGCTCGGCCTGTTCTCGTCCTTCTTCACCAACGCTGCCGGCCCATTGGACTCCATTCGAAGCTATCTGCCCTGGCTCCAGCGGGCTGAGGGCGCTTCGCCGCATATCCATCCCTGGAACTTTTATCTGCACCGGCTGCTGTTCTTTCATGTCGCAAAGGGGCCGGCCTGGAGCGAGGCGTTGATCCTGGCCCTTGCCATCGTGGGCGCCTGCGCGGGCTTTGCGCGCAAAGGGCTTGGGGATGCCAGCGCCGGCTTCGTTCGCTTCCTGGCCCTTTACACCTTCGCGCTGACCGCCGCCTACACCCTGATCGCTTACAAGACCACCTGGTGCCTGCTGAGCTTCTGGCATGGGATGATTCTGCTGGCGGGCGTCGGCGCGGCTGTCCTGGTTCACAGTGTCCGGAAACGGTTCCTGAGGCTTGCGATCGGCCTGCTGCTCCTTGGCGGGACGGGGCATCTGGCCTGGCAGGCCTGGCAGGCCAACACGACTTACGCCGCCGACCCTCGGAATCCCTATGTCTATGGCCACACCTCGCCCGACCTCCTCCGGCTGGTCAGCCAGGTCGAGGCACTGGCCCAGGCGCACCCGCAGCGGAGCCAAATGCTGGTTAAAGTGATCGCCCCGGACAGCGACTACTGGCCCCTGCCCTGGTACCTGCGCAACCTCAAGCAGACCGGGTGGTGGGAGGAAGCGCCTGCGGACCCCTACGCGCCGGTCATGATCGTGTCCTCGAAGCTCCAGGCGGCCCTGGATGAAAAGAAAACTCATGTCATGGTGGGGTATTTCCAACTCCGCCCGCAGGTCTTCCTGGAACTCTATGTGGACCTGAACCTGTGGCGGGAATACCTGGCCAGGAACCCGCCCAAGCCGGACTGATCGCCGGGGGCTTGGGCATGCGGATCGCACCTTTTTCCAAAACCACGACGGCGGGTAATTGGATCGCGGACATTCTTGTCTGCTTAGGGACATCAGTCGCCCCCCAAGCGGACAAGAATGTCCGCGCTCCGGAAATGTGTGAGATGCGCACCGCTTGGACCCCCGAGCAGATTTGGACTGCCTCCCTCGGGATTACGGGTTCGCGCAGGGATCAGCTCCAGCCCAACCACTCCGGGTTGGCTGCCGCCCGGCCGCGCTGCGGCCGGGGCGGATCAGGCTCAGACTTCCTTCGGGCCGGCTTAGGCCGGCTTCTGCCCGCGGCGGCGCAGAATATCAATGCCCACGAGAAGGATTAACACCAGCACGCTCAGGATGCCGACCATCCGCAACCGGCTGGCCTGGGTCCACCAGGGCGGCGCTTGAAGCACGGTTACATCGCTGGGGGACCGGAGCAGAAGGCGGAACGATTTGGCCCGCCAGCCTTCCCCGGCGAGCCAGCCGCTGCCGCGCTCGATCAAGCAGACACCGGTAACGGCAACCTCGCTGCCGTTCTGCGCGTGGGCAAAACCCAGGCCGCTTTCGTTCTGCCCCAGGTAACCGTGAAAAATGAAGCCCCCCGATTCGAGCACTAGAAACTGCTCGCGGCCGCGTTGCGTACGATCCAGCAAATTAGCATCGAGTCGCACCAACCGGCAGTCATACGTCCCTTTTAACGTCTCATCCAGGTCCACTTGGACCGGTTGCGGCGGGGTCCCTCCCCCGACTTTGCGATAAAGGGCATCTTGCACCAAGGGTGTGTATTCTCCCTTGGCTGAGAAGCCCAGAACCTCGACGCGATCGCCGGGCTGCACAGGGGTTCGCTGCCGCGTTTGGATATAGAGCCCACTCTTTCCGTCCTCAATGAAAAGTGCCCGGCCCGGCTCCTGGTAGCTGACGGTGCCGGCCACCTTGACCCGGTGCCCATAAGTTCCCTGCGGCGTAAACCGCAAAAGGCTCTCGATGGTCTGCGTGGGAATGGCAAACGGATTGGCGGAAGCCGGTTTCTCAATCACCAAATCCGTCGGGCGCGGCACCAACAGCCGGAAGCCAAACAGTTGCCGCTGGCGATTAAAGAGGGTGGAACAAACCCCGCGCGCCCGGACGACGCTATCCACGAGTTCCTCAGCCTGCGACACGGGCAACTGCTTTGTGTAGATCGTGAATCGTTCGCCCCCCGTTACCACCTCGATCAAGTAGTACTTGGACTCCTCCTCAAAGCGCACAGCACGAACAATGGAGACGACCTCCACAAACTGGCTGTCCTCGTGACCGCTGACCAACTGCTCGACATCAACCGGTTTGGCGGCGGGGAGTTTCCCCTCGCCCAAAACCTTGATCTGGGTGACCACGATGATTGGGGCGTACTCGCCCGGACCGGTGACGCCATCGACCTCAATCATCTGCCCAGCGGTGACCGGTGGCAGGTTCGTCGCCTGCAGGTATATGCCCGCCGTTTCATCCTGAACAAACCTGGAATAGAGGTTCTCGTCAAAAAAGCTCATCACGCCTCGAAGATGCACCGGCATCTTGCGCGCCGCTTGCTCGGGTGTCAGGCGTCGTACCTGGTCAGCGGTGCGCAGCTCCTCGCCAGGCGCGGCCAGGTCCGCCGCTGGAGTTTGTTGCATGCAGAGGCCCAATACAAAGGCCAACACAATCAGATGGCTGCGCGGCGGGGTTGATGGAGACTTCATGGTGTTTTGTTTCATAAGGTGGTCCAGGTATCACTGCGGTTGCGAACGATTTCTAGAAAAGGAAAGGCTTCTCGACGGGGCGCTTGTTGTCAGCAGCGTTGCGGTAATGAGCTCGCGGCGAGACAGGTGCTGCGAGCAAGATCCGCACACCGCCCCGCTGCTAAAAGCTGGTGGTGCGTTCCTGCAACCACTGCAGATCCGTGGATCCGGGATCCCTGGAAGCAGGCGGCGTCGACAAATTCAGTACGTTCTTGTCTTTCCATTTCTTAATCTCGGAATGTCCGTCGGCAAACGAAAGTCCGCCTGACCCATTGTGATAGCTCGCCGGGACATCGGGCCAGGAGTCCTTAAGATTGGGATCGCAGACAAAGAAGCCGTCGTTAATGCTAGCGGGATTCTCATCAATCAACACCCAGCAGTTGGCGGGGGAGGGAGCGGTGATGTCGGCCTGCTTCCTGAACACACGGAGCGCGTTGGCACCAGTGTAACCTTTGGTGGTATTCCAGTCGTAGATGGGATTCAGCCAGCAGTTCATGGACATGCTTCGCGCAGTTCGCATATTGCCGATCGTCTTTTGATCTGCCGGGCATTTATAGACGGCCAGGCTATTCACGTAAGAGAAAAGGAGCCCGCCTTGGATTAGCAGCGTGTTTGTAGCAGCCGGCAGCGAATCCACTGTTCCCAGCACCCATTGGGACTTTGCTCCGCCGGGTTGCCCGGCAGGGTCGTTCGGGGAAGTCACTATCGCATCCATGCCCCCGGTTCGCACAATTCTGTCGTCATTGTCGCCGGAATACATAAACCAGCCAAGCTGCAGTTGCTTGAGATTGTTGAGGCAACTTATGCCTTGAGCCTTGGTCTTGGCCTTTGCCAGCGCCGGCAGGAGCAGGGCTGCCAAGATCGCGATAATCGCGATGACGACCAGGAGTTCGATGAGGGTGAACCCGGCCTGGTTGCTGGCCCTGGCATTCTTGATTTGGCATGTGGCGCTGGGCTTGGGCAGCCTTCCAGTAACAACAGTCTCAGTTCTCATATTAATTTTCGTTTTCGCCTTTCGGTTGGACATCCGAAGGCTGGCACGGGCAGCCTTCGGAATGTAATCCAGACTTCCTCTACTTGGTCAGCACGCTGTAGAACCGTTTGGTGGGAGAAGCCAGGAGGGATGCCGTCTTGACGCCACCGTCGCCCGCAATCAGCCCCCCAATCGTCGTCCAGGAAGCGTCGGCAATGTTGTCTTTGTAAACCACCTGGTAACTGGTGGCGCCCTGCGACAGCCATGAGAGGTTGATATTGCCGCCGCTGATCGAGGCGGTCACGGTCACCGGGATCTTCTTCATGAGCCGCATGACATCCACATAAACACTGCCATTACCGACCCCCTCGGCATGAAGGGTAACCTGGTAGCGGACGTGATCCGTCCCTGCCGGAGCGACGAGGTAGGCTGCATTCGTCGTGGAAGTGGAGGAGTAACCCGCCGGAACGCCATTGGTGACTTGAAGGAACATCCAGGCATCCTGCATGGTCGGTGTGTTGGTCACCCAGCATGATTGGTAGATGGCAATGGGAGGGTTATTTCCCTGGCGGAACTGCACTTCCAGGTAGGCTTCGTTGGTCGGCGCGCTCAAGGCGGTGTACTGGGACTGGAACATCCAGCCATCACCGGTGAAGGTGTCTCCCGGGGAGGCCGGTACATCCTGGTAGATTCCGTTATATTGACCCCCATTGTAAACCTGAACGACATTGGTGCCTTCGACCGGCGCTGCCCAAGGGAAATCGCCCTCGCTCAACAGCGCTGATCCAGAAAAATTAACCCAGGGTGAAGGCACGACCTGGAAGGCGTTGACTGCATCGTAATTCAATTCGAAACTCGGATTGTCGAGGGCATTGGCAAACTGATCCGGAGTCAGCACGGTCAACTTTGCCGGTCGCGAATTAACAGCATTGAGAACATTAGAAACTACCACGGTGTAGTTCGTCGCCGCATCTGCGAATGTCACATTGCTCACGGTCAATGTCGGAGTGTTAACGCCCGAGAATTTTGCGCTGTTCAGCAAATTCGTGCCATACCGCTTCCAGTAATACGCCGGGGACGGACTACCCACAGCCGCGACCGTAAAAGAAGCCTTACCACCCAGAACCGCCCTGGCATCCACTGGATCGGCCACGACAGCCGGATTAGGAGTATCAACGTTGATACTAACCGCTTGAAGTGAGTTTGGAGAATTGGTCGGAGTATTCGGCCCGTAAAGCATAAAGCCATACTGGCAAATGCCGCCAGGGGGGATAGTGCGAGTAACCGAGAACGGACTGCCTCCGACGATAGGCACCGATGTCAGCCCACCGTAGTTGCCATAGTTGCCATTAAAGTGCTTGATCACCGCAGAGCAAGTCCAACCGGCTGGCAGGCTGTTCGACTGAACGGTGCCTTGGAATGTTACATCGTTCCCTGCGAAGCTGGCGCCAACGTCAACGTAGCTATTGGCTTCCAGAAGCTTGTTCGGGGTGCCATCGGCGAGGTTCCAATAATATCCGTTGTTTGTGCTCACGGTATTATTGTTGATTTGCAGAATCAAATGGGCGGCATTGGATTGATAGGGGACAAACTTGGATCGAAGATCGGCGAATCCCCAGGCTCCACCAGCGACGTACACATTGTTGGTGGTGTACCAATTCATGTAGCCAACCCAGTTCTTGGTCGAGTCAACTTTGACCGTGATCTGGGAATAACCTGGAATGGCAGAACTGAGGATTGCGCAGAGGGCCAAGGTTGCTACGATACGATTCTTGATGGGGGATTTCATAACTTGAACAGGTCGGTTTGCGATTGGGTGACTCAGGTCAATCTGAGCCGTTGCGGTGGGTTGGCTGGTTATTATCATGGTAGAAGTATTTTCGGCATAGTTGACCATGCGCTTTGCTTTCTTTGGCTATTTATTGCAACAACTGCATTTGTTGTAGTGCAAACTATTACACGCTTCGCAGGCTGTCAACAGTATATTCACACTTTTTTTATCACCCCAATACACCGTCACATAAGCTATGCCGATTTACAACCTGGCAATAGCGCTACCTGGTGCGGCGTTCTCATCAAAAAGTCACCAAATGCTATAGCGCTCAAGATCCCCGGGAGAAACTCCGCCACTTCGGAGCTTTCACTACAGGAGCCCACATTCTGAGGAGACAATGCCTCCTCGTACCACCTGGCACATGCGCAAATTCCTGGTAAGGTGGGCGGGGAAACCTCGTCGACCGTGAGGGTTGGGGAGGTGCCGAGTCGTTTCTTACCGGCAATTCGCGAAAGTGCCCGCAGACCCACCTCGATTCGTGGAGATATTCTTGTTGACCGCTGACGTAGTAGTATATACTACGCACGTTATGACTTGTAAGCTGATGTGCCGTTGGGAGATTCCTGAGCCTTTTGGCAGCGCGTTGTTCCTTCCTCAAATGCAGCCTGTTGGCGACCGGTACCCGCAACGTCGGACGATGGGATCTATATGAGCCACAGGAACAATTACACGATCCAGGTGGCCCTGATTGTCGCGTTGGGGGGCTTTGTTTGGGGGTTCGATGCCACGGTGATTTCGGGGGCAGTGCCCTTTATTCAGAAGTATTTTGGTTTGCAGGGTGACCGTGGGGATTTCCTGCTCGGGCTGGCCGTGAGTTGTCTTGGCTGGGGGGTTCTGGGAGGGACGGCCGTTGCGGGTTGGTTCAGCGACCGGTTTGGGCGCAAGAATGTCCTGATTACCACGGCGGTGTTTTTCACGGGCTCGGCTCTGCTCTCGGCGCTCACCACAAACTTTGCGGTCTTCGTCTTCTCCCGGATTCTCGGCGGGATCGCGGTGGGCGGCGCCATCCTGATCGCGCCGGTTTACATTGCGGAGATTTCGCCCCCGCAGTTGCGCGGCAGCATGGTTTCGCTCAATCAGCTCATGATCGTGCTGGGCATCTCGGCCTCGTTCTTCTCGAACTACTTTCTCCTGGAAGTGGGGGATAACAACTGGCGCTGGATGCTAGGGATGGATGCGATTCCGGCGGCGCTCTACTTCCTGCTGCTGTTTGCCGTCCCGGAAAGCCCCCGCTGGCTCTTCGGCAAGGGGCACGCGGATCGGGCCAAGGAGATCCTGATTAAAGCCTGCGGCGAGGCGCAGGCGGAGGATGAACTGCGCAACATCCGGCAGAGCTTCGGCGAGCAGGCTCCCCGGGTCAGTGTGTCGGGCCTGTTCAGCAAGAAGATGCGCTTCGTCATGATCATCGCGCTGGTCATCGCTTTCTTCCAGCAGATCACCGGCATCAACGCCATCTTCTATTATCTGCCCACGATTTTCGCCCAGGCGGGCGGGGGCACCAACGCGGCGTTCAAGCAGGCGGTGCTGGTTGGCCTGGTGAACCTGGCGATGACCTTCGTGGCGATCCGGTTCGTGGACCGCTTGGGCCGCAAGCCCCTGCTGGTCATCGGGGCGGCGGGGATGGCGGTGTCGCTGCTGACATGCAGTTGGGCGTTTCACGATTCCAGTTATCAGCTTACGGAGAAATCGTTTGTGGTGCTGAAGGATAACAAGGTGCCGGAGAGCCTGATCGCCGAATTGAAGAATGTGGAAAGCAAGGTGTTCGGGACCGACAAGGCATTCCTGGCCGACCTCGACCACAAGATCGGGGCTGAGCGGCTCAAACCTTACCGCGATGCGCTCGTCAGCGCGGGGCTGAGTATCCGCGCGCAGTTGGTCTTGTTTGCCATCATCGGGTTTGTGGCGTCGTTCGCCATTTCGCTGGGCCCCGTGATGTGGGTGCTGCTGTCGGAGATCTTTCCCAACCAATACCGGGGCATGGCCATCTCGCTGGCCGGCTTTTGGAATTCGGCCGTGAGCGCCAGCGTGACGTTTATCTTCCCCTGGGAATTGTCGCATTTCGGCTCCGCGGGCACTTTCCTGGGCTACGGGCTCATGGCGGCCGCGGCGCTGGTCTTCGTGCTGCTGTTCATCCCGGAAACCAAGGGCAAGACCCTGGAGGAGTTGGAGGGGATGCTGATGCGTGATGCGTGATGCGTGAACCGTGATTGAGACCATTGTTGCAATGAGAACCAAGAGACGATCTGTAAACCCTGGACTGCTGGCATCGGCGCTGGCCATTGTTGCTGGCTTGTTGGCGAGCGGCGATGCGTGCCACAGTGCCGAACCGCAGAGATCGCGCGGGCCGGTGAAAGTGGAAATCCGCAAGAACGCCGACCGCTATCAACTTTATGTGGACCAACAGCCGTTTTACATCAAGGGTGCCGGCATTGAGCTGGGCTCGCCTGAAAAGCTGAAGCAGCACGGCGGCAATTGCTTCCGCACCTGGAGCACCGACAACGGCCGCGACACCGGCGAGCAGGTATTGAATCGGGCTCTCACGAACGGGCTCTACGTCGCGATGGGGCTGGACGTGGATCACGAGCGCCGCGGCTTCGACTACGACAACACCAATGCCGTGGCCAGGCAGTTCGCCTTGCTGAAATCCCAGGTCCTGGAGTACCGGAACCATCCGGCGCTGCTCCTCTGGGTTGTCGGCAACGAGCTGAACTTCGAGAAGAACCCGAAGGTGTGGGACGCCGTCAATGACCTCTCGCGCATGATCCATGAACTGGATCCGAACCACCCGACCACCACCACCCTGGCCGGTTTCAAGCAGGAGACGGTGAACCTGGTCAAAACCCGCGCACCCGATCTGGATTTCATCTCCTTCCAGATGTATTGCGACATTATCAACCTCCCGAAATACCTGGGCGAAGCGGCCTGGGACAAGCCCTACATCGTGACGGAATGGGGCGCGACCGGCCACTGGGAGTGTGGCAAAACCGCCTGGGGGGCACCGATCGAGAACGACAGCACCACCAAGGCCGACCTCTACGAGAAGCGCTTCCACGCGGTCATCGAGTCGGACCAGAAGCTCTGCCTCGGCTCCTACGTATTCCTGTGGGGCAATAAGCAGGAACGAACCCCCACTTGGTATGGCATGTTCCTCAACTCGGGCGAGGAGACCGCGCCGGTGGACGTGATGCGCTATCTCTGGAGCGGGGCCTGGCCGGCCAATCGCAGTCCCCGGCTGGAAGGCATTTGGCTGGACGGGAAAATCGCCCCGCAGAGCATCCGGCTGCACCCGGGAGAGGCTTACCCCGCCAAGGTCGCTGCGAGCGATCCCGACCACGACCCGCTCACCTACCGCTGGGAGGTTATGGAAGAGAGCGCTGAAACCAAGATTGGCGGCGACGCCGAGTCAAAGCCGGCGCAGGTGCCGGGTTTGATCGCCACCCCCGGTCAAAGCGAGATCTCCCTGCGAACCCCGAACAAGCCGGGAGCCTATCGCCTCTTTGCCTACGTTTTTGATGGCCGAGGCCATGCCGCGCACGCAAACATCCCCTTCTATGTCGAAGATTCGAGCGGGAACCGGAAGCCCGACACCAAAGCCAGCCAGCCGTAACCCGGCTCCCACCTACAACTATGAGTTCTGTTGATTACGCCTCACCCCAGAAAGCCGGCGCTGCCGACCCCAACGCGCAGAAACGAAATGAGGCCGCCGGCACGCTGGGCTTCAAGGAGAAACTCGGCTATGGCCTGGGCGACACGGCGTCGCACTTTGTCTGGGATATGGTGGGCTTCTGGCTGCTGTTCTTCTACACGGATGTTTACAAGATTCCCGCGGCGGCGGCGGGCACCATCATGCTCGTCGCCCGGTTCTGGGACATGGCCATTGACCCGGTCATCGGCATCGTATCCGACCGGACGCAAACACGGTGGGGGAAGTTCCGTCCCTACATCCTGTTCGGCGCCGTGCCCTACGCCCTGCTGGCGATCCTGACTTTCACCACGCCCAACCTTGGCGAGACCGGCAAGATCATTTACGCCGGCGCAACCTACGTGCTCTTGATGACCGCCTACGCGGCCGTCAACCTCCCCTACTCTTCCCTGGCGGCGGTGATGACCGACGACACCTACGAACGAGCGGGCCTGAACACCTATCGGTTTATCTGCGCCTTCGGCGGCCAGTTCGTGGTTACCGGCCTGGCCCTGACGCTGGCCAAGTTCTTCGGCGGAGGCGACAAGGCGCAGGGGTTTCAATACACCCTCATCCTGTTTGGATTCCTGAGCCTGGTGTTCTTCTTCATCACCTTCAAGACCTCGAAGGAAAGGGTGCAGCCTTCGCCAGCGCTGAAAAACTCCCTCAAGGAAGACCTCAAGAACCTGGGCAAGAACCGTCCCTGGATTGTCCTCGCCATTGTCGGGGTGGTCTCGTTTGTGATGTTTGCGATGCAGAATGCGGCGATCGCCTACTACTTCAAATACTACATCGGCAAGGAGGACAATGTGCAGCTATTCAATGTGGTAGGCACCGTGGCCCTGATCGTTGCCCTGCCCTTTTCAAAACCCCTGGCCCGGAGATTCGGCAATAAGAATGTGTTCATCGGCAGTTCCCTGATCTCGGGTGCTTTCTTCATCGCCATGTATCTGCCGGGAGACAAGAGCCTGTTCACGATCTACGTGCTGAATATTCTCGGCAAGATGGCCTATGCCCCCGCGGTGCCCCTGCTGTGGACCATGATCGCTGACTCCGCCGACTATTCGGAATGGAAAACCGGTCGGCGGGCGACCGGCCTCTACTTTTCCGCGGCCACCTTCGCGCAGAAGGCCGGCTGGGGCATCGGGGCGGCGATTGCCGGCTGGGTGCTCACCGTTTTCAACTACGTTCCCGAAGCCACGCAGACGGCCACCGCACTGACAGGGATCAAGCTGCTCGTCTCCGTGATTCCGGGGGTCCTCTACATGTCCTGCGCCATCTTCATGCTCGCCTATAACATTGATTCCCGGACCACCGATTTAATGCAGGTGGAGCTCAAGGCGAGACGGAAGTTGCAGGAATCTCGGGCGTGATGCGGGATGCGTGAAACGTGATGCGGGATGGCTCCGGCGCTACAGACCGAACCAGGCAATTCCATGAAACAGAACTTGTACCTTGGCAGAAACAGATACTGCGCGGCCCCTGAGGGCGTTCAGGGAGATCAGGTCATGATTGAAGGCGAAGCCTTCTACCGGATCGCTAACTACGACCGGATGCGGCCCTTCTTCATGACACTGGTCAGCGATGCCGACCACTGGCTTTTCATTTCCAGCACCGGGGCACTGACGGCAGGCCGGGGCAATGCCGACATGGCGCTGTTTCCCTACGCCACCGATGATAAGATCCATGACTCGGCGGAGATCACCGGCAGCAAGACCGTGCTCCGGGTCCGGCGACAGGGCCAGGACTATCTCTGGGAGCCGTTCTCAGCTCGTTACCAGGGCATTTACCGCCGGCAGCGCAACCTCTACAAGAATTTCCTCGGCAATAAGCTGCTCTTCGAGGAGCACAACGCCGATTTGGGTCTGACCTTCCGCTACGGGTGGTTCAACAGCGACCGGTTCGGCTTCGTGCGACACGCGTGGCTGTGCAATTCCGGTTCGGCCCACCTGCGGATCACGCTGCTGGATGGCATTCAAAACCTCATGCCCTGCGGGGTCGGCAGCCGGTTCCAGCTCGAATACAGCACACTGCTCGACGCCTACAAGAGAAACGAACTGGTCCCGGAAACCGGGCTGGGATTGTACACACTCAGCTCCGTGCCCATTGATCGTCCGGAGCCCGCCGAGGCGCTGCGGGCAACTACGGTATGGTCGTGCGGCCTGAAACGTGGCGCGGTGCTGCTTTCCTCCGTTCAGCTCGACCGCTTCCGCACCGGCCTGCCGCTGCTCCAGAAAACCGAGGAACGCGCCGAGCGAGGGGCCTATCTTATCGGCTCGGAACTCACCCTGAAACCCGGACAGGTTGCCGATTGGCTGATTGTCGCCGACGTCAACCGCAGCCCATCGGACGTTGTCGAGCTCAACCAACTCCTTCGCGCTCCGGCACAGTTGCGGCGGCTGGTGGAGGCGGACATTGCGCGCGGCACCCGCGAGCTCCAGCGCGTGGTGGGAGCGGCGGACGGCCTCCAGCGCACCGCCGAACCCCTGGGCGATGCCCGCCATTTTGCCAACGTGCTCTTTAACGAGATGCGCGGCGGCATTTTCACCGACGGCTACGCCCTGGACGCGAAGGATCTCCGGGCCTTCGTGGCGCAGGCCAACCGCGAGGTCGCGGCGCGGCACGAGGCGTTCTTTCGCCGCCTGAAGCCGGGGACAACCTGCTCGCAAATGGTCTCCCTGGCCGCGGCTGCCGACGACCCGCAGCTCGAACGCATTTGCCGGGAATACCTGCCGCTCACTTTCAGTCGACGCCACGGCGATCCGAGCCGGCCCTGGAACCGCTTTTCCATCGCCACCCGGGACGCGCAGGGAAAACGCATCCTGAATTACGAGGGCAACTGGCGCGACATCTTCCAGAACTGGGAGGCACTGGCCATCTCGTTCCCGGGCTTTGCCGCCGCCATGGTCTGCAAATTCGTCAACGCCTCGACCGCCGACGGCTACAACCCCTACCGCATCACGCGCGACGGCGTGGACTGGGAAGTGGTGGACCCGCACGACCCCTGGTCTTTCATCGGCTACTGGGGCGATCACCAGGTCATCTATCTCCTGAAGTTGCTCGAGATACTGCGGCACCATGAGCCCGAGACCCTGCGGGCTTTCCTCACCCGCGACCTCTTTTCCTACGCCAACGTCCCCTACCGGATCAAGCCTTACGAGAAGCTGCTGCACGACCCCAAGGATACGGTGGCTTTCGACCGGCAGACGGAAGACCTCGTGCAACATCGCGTCAAGGCGGCAGGCTCGGACGGCAAGCTGGTGTGGGACAAGCACGGCCAGGCGCGCCTCGTCAACCTGGCGGAGAAACTCCTGGTCCCCCTGCTCGCCAAGCTGTCGAACTTCATCCCGGGGGCCGGCATCTGGCTCAACACGCAAAGGCCGGAATGGAACGACGCCAACAACGCCCTCGTGGGCAACGGCGTCTCCATGGTAACCCTCTATTACCTCCGCCGACACCTGACCTTTCTCCTGGAACTCTTCCAGCCCTTGGCCGATGGGGAAACCCCGGTATCGGAGGAGGTGGCCCGCCTGCTTTCCGCCGTCCATGCCGTGCTCCGGAAGCATAAGCCCCTGCTGCAAGGCAAGATCACCGATGCCGGGCGCAAGCTCGTGCTGGACGAATTGGGCCGCGCAGGAAGCGCCTACCGGGCGCGAATCTACCAGCACGGGTTTTCCGGCCGGAAGGACCAGGTTCGCGTGAACACGTTGCGGGGCTTCCTGAGCCAGGCCCGGGAGTGGGTGGATCACACCATCGGCGCCAACCGGCGAAGCGATGGATTGTATGATGCCTACAACCTGGTTCGCCTCGATTCACCCTCTGGCATCCCGATTCGCCAGCTCTACCCGATGCTGGAAGGCCAGGCCGCCGTGCTCAGCGCCGGATTGCTCACGCCGGAACAGTCCCTGGAGCTGCTCCAGGCGCTGCGCGCCAGCGCCCTCTTTCGCCCGGACCAACACAGCTACGTGCTCTATCCGAACCGGCAGTTGCCCCGGTTCCTGGACAAGAACAATCTCCCAGCCCGGGCGCTCGCCAAATCGGCACTGCTCAAGAAGCTGGTCGCCGATGGAAACCGCTTGCTCGTCGAGCGCGACATCAAGGGCGGCCTGCATTTTAACGGCATGATTCGCAATGCCGGCGATCTCCGCCAAAGGCTCGAACAATTGGCGTCGGCGGGCTATGCGTCCCTGGTGCGGCGGGATACGGCCCTGGTCCTGGAGATGTTCGAAACCCTCTTTGATCACCAATCCTTCACCGGCCGATCCGGAACCTTCTTCGGCTACGAGGGGCTCGGCTCGATCTACTGGCACATGGTCTCGAAACTTCTGCTGGCCGCGCAAGAAACCTTCTTCCGTGCCGCCGATGAGGCCGCTTCCCCGGCGACGCTCCGCCAATTGGCCGCCTGCTACTACGATATCCGCGCAGGGATCGGGGACGCCAAGACGCCGGAGGTTTACGGCGCCTTCCCGATGGATCCCTACTCGCACACCCCCGCTCACACCGGCGCCCGCCAACCCGGCCTGACCGGGCAGGTGAAGGAAGATGTCCTCTGCCGCTGGGGCGAACTGGGGGTATTCGTCCGATCCGGCCAGGTCTGCTTCCGGCCGCTGCTGCTGCGCCGGAAAGAGTTTCTCTCATCCCCGGCTGACTTCACTTACGAGGACGTGTCCGGACAGCGGCAGCGGCTCCGGCTCAAGAGCGGCTCGTTCGCGTTCACCTACTGCCAGGTTCCCGTCATCTACCAGCTTGCCCAGCAGAACTCGCTCGCCATCTGGTTCGCCGATGGCACTCGGCGAGAGGGGGGCACGCTGGGCCTTGACGCCAAGGCCAGCCGGCTCATCTTCGATCGCACAGGCCAGGTCACCCGCATCATCGTCAGCCTCACCCCCGAGAACCTGTGACCGACCTCTTCAGCAACGCCGTCACTCCGGAGCCGACTGCATCGGAAACCCAGCACCTTTTCGTGGACGAAGCGGGCACACCCACACTCTTCCACGAGAGCGGCAAACCGATCGCCGACACCTACGGCTGCTCCCGCTTCTTCATCCTCGGCAAACTGGAAGTGGAGGACCCGCCGGCCCTGGCTGCGGCACTCACGGAACTCCGGCAGAAGATGCTGGCCGATCCCCTCTTCGCCGGGACAGAATCATTCAAGCCGGAGCGAAAGAAGACCGCCCTCGCCTTCCACGCCAAGGACGACCTGCCCGAAGTCCGCTTCCGCGTTTTCGACCTGCTTCGCGGCTTCGCCAGCCAGTTGCGCTTTTACGCGGTCGTCCACGACAAGCTCACACTCACCCAAATCGAAACCGCCAGGCGAGCAGAGGAACCCGGCTACCGCTTCAACGAGAACTCGATCTATGATTCCCTCATGCGTGAGATGTTCGGCAAGGTCCACCGCCTGGCCGACCGCTACGAAGTCACCGTCGCCCGCCGCGGCAACAGCACCCGTAACGAAGCTATGAGAACAGCTCTCGTCCGCGCGGAGGAGGATTTCGAGCGCAAGTTCGGCTTCCGCCGCAGCCGCCCCGACGCGTGGAAAATCACCGTCTTGATATCCAAAGAGCAGCCATGCCTTCAGGCTGTGGATTACTTCCTCTGGGCTCTGCAGCGGTTTTACGAGGTGAAGTGGGATGCCAAGACCAAGCAAAAGTCCCTGGATCCAACCTCCGCTTGGTCATCCACGAGGATCGGTTCCTCAAGGCCATGTGGCCGCAGGTGGGAGAGGTCCACGACCTCCATTTCGGCCCTGCGCACGGCACCTTTTTCACCACGCGTGAGGCTTTGCTACTGGAGAATCGCTTCCCTCCGCCGGAGCAGAAAAAGAAAAAGCTGTGAGTATAGGAGCCCCGAAGGCTCTCACGGCACGAGGCCGAGTTTTGCTCACAGCTATACCTTGTATAGCGCCTCTTCTGCCAACTGTAAACCCCAATTTCCACTTCTTTTCACCCCCTCCCGGTGCCTTCCTGGGCCCCCGTGGAGGTGCTCACTCTAAAGCA
>JAPLUA010000031.1 GCA_026397855.1 Verrucomicrobiota bacterium
CGTGGGGCCTGGCCAAGTACCATCGCGATTGGCTGAGTGAGTTCATGTGCCTTATAACCGGTGCCCTGCTCAACGTTCTCCTCAAAGGGTGGATGGCCTCGGAAACCGGTCGGCAGCTTGCGGAGGACCGCACCCAGGGCACCTTGGAGCTGCTGCTCTCGACACCGATGACGGTGCACGACCTATTGCGCGGCCAACTGCTCGCCCTCAAACGCCAGTTCCTCGGGCCGCTGATTGTGGTCCTGGCCGCTTTCTTTGCTTTCATGGTGACCTCCTCCTCGCTCCTGAACGAAGCGGATGATCGCGCCTCCTGGATCCTGTTCTGGCTGGCGCTCATGCTGCTGCTGGTCGCGGATTTGGCCGCAATCTACTGGGTCGGTATGTGGCAGGGGCTCACGGCCAGAAACCCGAACCGCGCCACAAGCAACTGCCTGACCCGCATCCTGATCCTGCCCTGGGTCGCAATTGGCATCGTGATCCTGCTGCTGGGGCTCAGTTTCCTGAACTCCGACCTCAACCTGGGGCCGAAGTTCTTCCTGGTCCTGTGGGTCGGGCTGAGCCTGGCAGCGGACATCGGGTTCGGAGCCTGGTCCCGGCATAAACTGCTCACGGAGTTCCGCCTTGCGGCAACCCAGCGCTACACGCCGCAAGCCAGGTTCTGGAAACGCCTGCTCAATGGCGGCCCCTCTTCGACGTAGGGCTATCCTGAGCCCCTGATCTCCATTTGTTGGATAATTTCAACATCTCGTTGATGATGCCGCAGGCATCCCAGCCATTAGCCGGTGGTTGCCCGCGGCCTCGCGCCCCATAACCTCGTAGCCGCCGACGTGAGTCGGCGCTAATCTCCGCTCCGACCGGAGAAGATGGCGCGGACTGACGTCCGCGGCTACGAGGTTATGAGGCTGCGAATGTCCACGCTCCGGAAAAATCCAAGATGCGCACTCGGGCAGCCTTCCCCTCGGGGCGTCCTGGCCGGGCCGGCCCAGGTCCGAGAGCAGCAGCACTCGCGTGCCGCCAACGGTGCCGGACAGGACCATCGCGTTGTCGTCTGCGTGTGAAAAGCGATCACCATACAGTTAGGTTTTGGACGGGGGGGGGAGAGAAGTAAAGTGACCCCTCGGGGCAGTTACCGTAAAGAATTGCTTAAGGAATTTTACCAGTTTGCCGATAACTTACAAAGATGGATTTGAGCCATAGCTCCGGTTGCCTCAATGAACAGGTTGATATGGATATCCTCGCCGCTGGGAGCGATTGCGAGGCACTCCAAGACCTTCAAATCCGAGGTGCCAAGAACAAGCAAAGATCCTGTTCAAGTCGTTCAGGCCCCCAGAATAAGCTCTCCATTTCCCATGCTTTACAGATCAAAGTGGCGGAATACTGGCCGAAATTAGGGGATACGGATGAGGCTTTAAGGGAGCTGCCACGTTTGCCCAGAATCACATGGAAACACCCGTCCACCGTTAAGGTCCGGGTTGCTGCTATCAGGGAATTGCGAGAGAACAACCAAACTGCGATATCGGCTTGAAGGACGAATATGAGTATCAGAAACTTGTTTAGGCATTTGCTGGGTCAGGGCGAGGTTGTTGCTTCTTGGGGTCAGGCAAAACTGGTCAAGCATCTGAACGGAAAACTAGAATTGCGGGGTGGGTCGAAGGTTGATCGGGGTGAGGCTAAGGAATGGATCTCCTTGTTTTGGCATGAGGCGGTGGTGGGTGATAGGGTTGGAAGGTGGGGGTGAGATTGCGGAAAACAGACCAACTGTTTCCGCAAGAGCCAAAGGATGAAAGTGAGAAGCAATCATCACCAGGATGCAGGTGACCAGCGGGAAATGGAAAGAGAAGCAAACAAAGCCCCCTCGCGAAGCCTCCAGGTCCAAAGTCGCCAACCGTGGCGCGGAGTGCGTGCCGGCACCGTTCGAGGACGATGCGGTCGGGTCTGGGTCTGGTTCGCCGGGATCCGCCTTACGCCCACGCCAGTATCATTGCGCCGGTCACGATGAAAGCGCCGCCTAAATAATGCTGCCAGTGCAACTGCTCTCCCAGCACCACCACCGCCAGCACAATGGCGAACACCACGCTCAGCTTGTCCACCGGGGCGACACGGGATGCCTGCCCCAGTTGCAGGGCGCGAAAATAGCACATCCATGAGAGGCCGGTGGCGACGCCTGATAGGGCCAGAAACAGCAACGTTCGGTTCGACAACTCGCGGAGCGATGCGACGGGGCTTGTCGCCAGAGTGATGCCCCAAGTAAACACGAGAACCACGGTCGTCCGCACCGCCGTCGCCAGATTGGAATCCACTCCGGCAACCCCGATTTTGCCCAGAACAGCGGTGATTCCCGCAAAGAAAGCTGACAGCAAGGCCCATGTAATCCAGTTCATGGGTTAGAGCCTGCTCGATGGGCCGGGACCAGTCAACCTACCTTGACCATACACGGCAGACATGCCTCCTCCTCCCTCTCCGCTCGGGGAGAGGGCCGGGGAGAGGTGCCCCCCCCTTTCGGATTTCGGACTTCGGATTTCCCGCCGCGACCCACGTCGCGGCGGGCCCTCCTCCGCATCATCCAGTCCATCCCCAGCACCAAGGTCGAACACTTCAAACGATGGCTCGCCAAAGTCGGCTACGAGCGCATCCATTTCAGAAACTCCCCATGCTGCTGGTCGGTCAGCTTCCTGTCCGCGGCGTCCGTTGACTTCCGGTTCATCTTCTGCCGCCGCTGCTGCCGCTGAAGAGATAGAGAGCATCAGCGGGGATGAGACCTTTCTGAAGGACCCCAAGAGTTTCTAGATTCTGTTGTTGTGCAGGTTTGACGGCGGCGTCAAATTCGGTTTCCCTTGCAAAGTGGATTTGACAGTACCGCACACAGGTCGGTGCGAGCGGAGAAGGCCATGCAACAGACAGCGCCCGACCTGGAGCGCCAGATTAAGCGCACGTATGAAGAGTGATTTTGAAGAATCGGTCCATAGCACACCGTGGTCGCCCAGGTTGCCCCGCATGAGCCCTGCGCGGGCGTTTGCGAGCGTTTTCTTTGCTGTTTTTCTGTTCATCTTCCTTGGCAGTGCGCTGGTGACTTTCATGCTGCCAGAGACTTACAGCGCCACTGCTCGCGTGGCCGCTCCTGGCGCAGCTCAGTTACAAATATTCCAATCGGCGGAACTTCTGAAGGAGGTGTCGCAACGGCTTAATCTCCCTGAAACTTTTGCCGCTCGTTATGGAGAAAACAGACCTTTGGGGGACAACCGCGTGGAGGACTTGCTGCGGCGTTCTATGCAAGCGCGGCGTCTGCCGGGGACGGACCTCATCGAAATCCGGGTCTATAGCCGGTCGCCAGCGGAATGCGCACAGTTGGCGAACGAGATTGCCGAAGCCAGCGCGAGGCAAGCCCGGCATGGTTCCGTGCCAATTAGGATTGTCGAGCAAGCCGTGCCTCCGCTCAGACCCGCGCGCCCGAACAAGCCGCTGAACCTGGCACTCGGAGCGGTAGTGGGCATCTTCCTCGGAACGATGGCTGGCGGGGTCGGTGCCAAGCTGGCGGTGGGATTTGGCGGACAACGCTCGGCGAGCGCCTGAGCCATCCTCGCTCAAGCTCTGCTTCCTGGAGAACTGGCGCGATGAACACGGTGAAAAGGATTAGGGATGCAGCTGAGGCCATCCAGACCGCCGACGCGCTCCTGGTGACTGCCGGAGCAGGCATGGGCGTTGATTCCGGATTGCCCGATTTCCGAGGCAAGCAGGGGTTCTGGCGGGCTTACCCCGCCATCGCCAACCTTGGCCTCTCTTTCGAGGAAATCGCAGACCCGGAGTGGTTCACGAAGGACCCGCATCTAGCGTGGGCCTTTTATGGTCACCGGCTCGACCTGTATCGCGAAACGACGCCCCATCAAGGCTTCATCCAGTTGCTGCAAATCGGCAAGTCGAAACCGCACGGGTATTTCGTCTTCACGTCAAACGTGGATGGCCAGTTTCAAAAGGCCGGCTTCCTGCCGGAGCGAATCGTCGAATGCCACGGCTCGATACACCACTTCCAATGCACCGGGTCGTGTACTGATGCCATTTGGGATGCCGGGGGTGAGGCGGTGCGCATCGAGCAAAGCACCTTCCGCGCTCGGGACCCTTTGCCCAAATGCAGAAAGTGCGCGGCGCTAGCTCGGCCCAACATCCTGATGTTCGGGGACTGGTCCTGGTTAGCCTGCCGTACCGAGGGCCAGCACCAGCGGTTTGCCCGGTGGCTGGCTGAAATCACCAAGCGCTCCGCCAAGTTAGCCGTGGTTGAACTGGGCGCGGGGAGCGCAATTCCCACCGTGAGGCGCACCTCAGAGCGGGCGCTGGAAAAGGTCGCCGGCACGCTCATCCGTATCAACCCGCGTGAGCACGACGTTCCGCACGGTCAGGTTGGCCTGCCATTAGGCGCTGCGGAGGGAATTGGGAGAATCTGTGACTGTGTCAAAGACCTTGCCGGGGGCACAAACCCTCCTGGTTGACCGCCTCTGGCTAAAGTAAGGCCCGGTGAATACCGAATGAAGCGCGGAACGTTCCAGCGGCTTCGGCCCGAACAGCAGCCGAAGCATCCTGTTAACCTCTATGTCGTCCTGATCGGACCGGTAGTCGGTGGAATTGGGGTAGCCTGCCATTGATGATGCCGGAGGCATCCCAGCCATTAGCCGGTGGTTGAGCGAGACACGAGCGACACCACCGGTAACCAGATTCCACATCCCATGCACCCTGGCAAGGGTGCCAGCCACTTCCCCTCACGCTGGCACCCCCTGCCGGGGTGCAATCCACATCACCCCCTGATCCAGTGGTGTCGCTGCGCTCATCCTGAGCCCCTGATCTTCACTCCGCCCCTCGTGCGCAGCTCCCACCGGTTTCCCCGCCACTCAATGGTCACCGCCCCCGCAAGACGGGTGTAGATCACCGGAATCCCGCGTTGCGCCAGGCGCTCGCGCAATTTGGCGCTGGCGCGTTCGGACGCTGGCATTTCCGAATCAGCCACCACGATCACCCGCGGCTGGACCCCGTCGAGCAGCGCATCGCAAATCGCTTCGTTTTGAACCGGCAGGCCCGTGACCAGGATATCGGTTCGCAGGCCGGGCAGTCTTTCCCGCAGGACGTCCTGGCCAGGCCGGCCCAGGTCCGAGAGCAGCAGCACTCGCGTCCTGCCAACGGTGCCGGACAGGACCATCGCGTTGTCGTCCGCCTGTGAGAATCCATCACCCGGCTCGGGGTGCAGGACCGTCCACAGCCCTGCCTGGTCGCCGCGGCTAATCGTCCGCAGCCTTTTCGGCGTGGTGCCGAGGTCCGTGAGGAGGCGCCGGTACACGGGGGAGCGGAACCGCACAGGGCTGGCGCAGATCTGCCCTACCTGGAACAGGTTGGTCATCATTGCAGCGCCGCCGATATGGCGCAGATCCCCATGCGTGAGGATCAGCGACGGCAGCCAGTTGACACCCTGGGCCCGCAGGAACGGCTTGGTCAGCCACTGGATCGAGTTCGTCGCCCCGCAATCAATTAGCAGGTCGTTCTTCCTGCCCGGCGCATCGAAGAAAATGGCGGTGCCGCCGTTTGCGGGGAGAATGCTCAGCCGGGTAATCGAGCATCCCTGCCACCAGTGCCAGCCCCAGGCACAGATGACAACGGCCAGCGCCGTGGCTTTCCACACACGCAGCCGGGGCTGGAACATCCAGCCGGTCAGCAGCCCCAGCACGATCGCATAATACAGGCTGGTCGTGAAAAGGTCAGGCGCCTGGACATAGAAGTAGGCGCCGGGCCAGTCCGCGAACCAATGGCTCGATACGCGAATGCACTCCATTATGAACCAGCCCGCGTGGTTAAAGAGCTCCGCCGCAGCCGGGAACCAACCCGCCAGCAGCAGGCTGGCAAAATTGCTGACCAGCACCAGGCCGCACAAGGGCACGGCGATGCAATTGGCCGGCGCGCTAACCGGTGTGACAATGTTGAAGTAGTAGGCCACGAGGGGCAGGGAGCCGATCCACGCCGCGAGGGAAGTCAGCAGCAGGTCCCCCGAATACCGTGCGGCCGGTCCCAACATCCGCCGCCAGCGTGGACGCAGATCGGCCGGCAGCAGCGGATCAGGCGCCACCAGCCGCTCACCCAGGTTCCGCAGCATCGGGAGAGTCAGGATCATGCAGAGGACGACGAAGAAGGAGAGCTGGAATCCCGCCTGGAAGAGCTGGCGCGGCTCCCATACCAGGATGATGATCGCCGCGGTGAAGAGGGAGTTGAGCAGGTCGCTCGGGCGCTTCAAGGCCCAGCCGACAATGACCACCGTCAGCATCACCGTGGCGCGAATCGCGGACGCCGGCCAGCCGGTCAATGCCGTGTAAAACCAGAGCACCGGCAGCAGCACGAGCCCGCACGCCGACCGGGGCAGGCTGAACGCGCGCAGCAGGCTGAAAAAGATGCCGAAGATGATCGCCATGCGCAGCCCATCCACGGCAAAGATGTGATACGTCGCCGCCTGGACAAAGGGTTCGGACACCTCCTCCGTGAGCGCGGTCTTCCATCCCAGCGTGAGGGCCCATTCCAGGCGTGCCGACTCATCTTCAACCGGCAACCCCAGCGCCAGCGCCTGCTGGGCCCAGGCTCGAAACCGGTCGGCCAGCGGCGGTGCCGGAGGCGACCAGGCAACCTGCCAATCGCTTTCGGACTCGGCCTGCAAGTGGAAGTAAATGCCCTGTTCTTTGAGGTAGGCCCGGTAATCGAACGTCCCCTCTGCCGCCGCAATCTTCGGCGGGGCGACGACCCCGGTAATCTCGACGGTCTGCCCGGCAAAGATATTGGTGGAGAGGGTACCCTTGGTGCTCACGGCGAGGAGCCCGGCGGCGGGCTGCCAGGCCTTCCGGTTTGCGCGCAGCGCCGTAACGTCTATCCGGGCCAGGGTGCGCCACGATTCCTCTTCATTGCGCTCGATGACGCGCTGGACGGGCGGTTGGTCCAGCCCGCCAGGAAGATCAGTGCGACCAGCGAAGCCAGCCGCGCCCGCGGCCAGGCCAGCGCCAGCACCGCCACACCGAGCGAGCCCGCCAAAAGGAGCGCGGGCGGAAGCGAGATGAAACCGGCCATCAGGATTCCGCCGACAAAGAGCAACGCCACCGGCATGAGTGGTCGCTTCATCGCGCGCCCCAAACCTAGCTTCTCCCGTGGCCCCCGGCGACAGAAAAAAAGCAGCGCTGCAAACTCTGCCGCGCGGACAGGCGGCAGGAATGGGGCGGGGTTACAGGTCAAGCGTGGAGCGTGGAGCGTGACAGCCTCGAACGCGCTCCCCGCTCCTACGCTCCGACGCGCGCTTATAATTCACCCAATCCTCGACCCCGCCGCCGCCACCAACAGACCACGGCCCACAAACCCAGCAACCCGAGCGCCCCGCCGACGGTATCAATCGCCACATCCCAGACCGAGCCTTCGCGAGTTGGAACAAACAGTTGGTGGAATTCATCGGCCGCCGCGTAAAGCGCGGTCAGGGTCAGGGCCAGGCGGGCAACTGGCCATTCCCAAGGGCAGGCATCCCCCTTGCCGGGTTTCCGCAGCGCGCGCCAGAGCAATAGCGCCAGAACCGCGTATTCGGTGAGGTGCGCGCACTTGCGGATGACCACGACCGTGGCATGGATCGCCTCGTCGGAGACATGAGGGAAGAGCCAGCGCACGATCGGCCCGATGATGCGGGAGGAGTGCGAGAAGGATGCCCGGTCCCCGGAAGCCGAGAAAATCAGCCCCATCCAGGCCAGCACCGGCAGCCAACAACCGATCAACGAGCGCGCTCTCATCACGGTGCATGGAAACACAGGGACTTGGCCCCAGGCAATGCCAAACGCTCTCCGCCTTGACAACCGGCAACCGGGCTAGTAGCAGTGTGCTCATGGCACGGCAAATATCCCGGCGCGGCTTTGTGAAGTCGTCCCTGCTCGCCTCAGCGGCGGCCCCCCTGGCGTTGCGCGCACAATCCAACACCGTCCCGGCACCGGCGGCGACCTCATCCCCGGCATCCCGCGAGGCGATGCCGATGGGCAAAATGGGGGGGCAGGAGTTCAGCCGCCTGATGATGGGCGGGAACCTGATTGGCGGCTGGTCCCACTCGCGCGACCTGTCCTATGTGTCCACGCTTGCCCGCCGCTACAATACCGAGGCCAAGATCCGTGAAACCCTGGAGCTGGGCGAGGCCAACGGCATCACAGCCATCAACACCTGGGTCATGCAGGAAAACTCCCAGCTCTTCAACCATTGGAAAGCCGGCGGCAGGATGAAATGGTTCGCCCAGGTGCGGCTCGATGCGGACGGCGGCTATTCGCAGATCCACAAGGCCATTGATGAGGGGGCCGCGGGCGTCCACATCACGGGCGACAGCGCCGAGTCCCTGCTGTCGCAGGGTAAGTTTGACAAGGTCGGCGAGACCGTCCAGTTGATCAAATCCAGGAAGCGCATCGCCGGCGTCGCCGCGCACGATTTGCGCGTCATCGTGGAGTGTGAAAAGGCAAAGCTGGACGTGGACTTTTACCAGAAGACCTTTCACTCCCACGACTACTACACCGCGCCTGGCCCCGACGAGAAAGACGCCATGGGCGCCCACGACAACTCCTGGTGCAGCGATCCCCAGGCGGTGATTGACTTCATGGCGGCCGTGAAGAAGCCCTGGATCGCATTCAAGGTCCTGGCTGCCGGCGCAATCCCGCCCCGCGTCGCTTTTCCCTACGCGTTCAATAACGGGGCGGACTTCATCCTCGTCGGCATGTTCGACTGGCAGATCGAGGATGACGCCAAGCTCGCCCGGCGTGTCGTGGCGGCCGTCTCCGCTCCCGGCAGCAAACGCACCCGCCTCTGGTGCGGCTGAGGCGCCAGCCGCTCCAATTGCGGCCAGCGCACTCCCCATGAATGCGAAGCTCCTATGCTTTCTGCTGTCCGGCAGCCTGGCATCAGGGCCCGCCTTCTTCCAGGCCCAGGCCGACGACCAGCCGCAATGGGGGCAGGCATGGTCGCGCAACATGGTCTCGGACGAGCGCAACCTGCCCGTTTCCTTCGATCCCCGGACCGGCAGCAACATCCTGTGGTCGGCTGAGCTCGGCACCGAGACCCATTCGTCGCCGGTCGTCGCAGGAGGCCGCGTCTATATCGGCACCAACAACGGCCATCCCCGCGACCCGGCCGAACAGGGCGACCGCGGCGTCCTCATGTGCTTCGACGAAAAGACCGGCCGCTTCCTCTGGCAGCTCGCCTTCCCCAAGCGCGACGAGGACATCTATTTCGACTGGCCCCATAGCGGCATCTCCTCCCCCGTCACGGTGGAGCAGGACCGCGCCTATTTCGTCAACAACCGCGGCGAAGTTCTCTGCCTCGATGTGGCATCCGCGACAGCCAAGGCGGAAGGCTTGCCCCCCATTCTCTGGAAGTTCAATCTCACCACCGAGGCCGGCATCTGGTCCCATGACGCCGCACATAGTTCCATCCTGGTCCACGGCGATTACCTCTGCCTGAACACCGGCACCGGCGTGGACAACACCCACCGGCGGATCCGCACCCCCGATGCCCCAAGCCTCGTCGTGCTGGACAAGCGCACCGGCCGCCTGGTCGCCCGCGAGAACGAGCACATCGCCCCCAACATCTTTCACAGCACCTGGTCATCGCCTTCGATGGGCACCGTCAAGGGCCGCCCGCTGATCTTCTTCGCCGCAGGCAACGGGATCGTGTATGCCTTTGACGCGCCCGAAGCCGCGATGCGGCGCAGCCAGGAGCCGACGGCATCCGCCGCCTCCACCGAACACCCCGCCTCGTCCCCGGCCAATCCCCCCGTCTTCCTGAACAAGACCTGGCAATTCGACTTCGACCCCGCATCGCCCAAAACCAACGTCCACCTTTACGTCAGCAACCGCCGTGAGAGCCCCAGCGACTTTTTCGGAATGCCGGTCTTCCATGACAACCGCATCTACGTCGCAGGCGGCGGCGACATCTGGTGGGGCAAGAACGAGGCGTGGATCAAGTGCATTGATGCCACGCGCTCCGGCGACATCACGACCAACGGGCTGGTCTGGTCGTATCCCCTCCAAAAGCATGTGCTGTCCACCCCGGCAGTTTACAACGGCCTGGTCTTCATAGCGGACTGCGGACACACCTTCCACTGCGTGGATGCGGCCACGGGCAAACCCTGCTGGACCCATGAGCTGAAAGGCGAAACCTGGGCCTCGCCGCTCGTCGCCGATGGAAAAGCCTACGTCGGCACCCGCAGCGGCGCCTTCTACATCTTCTCGGCCACCAGGGCGAAACAGATCCTGGGCACCCTCGACTTCGGAAGCCCCATCAGCTCGACCGCCGCCGCCGCCAACGGCGTTCTCTACGTCGCCACGATGAATCGCCTCTACGCTGTGGGGCGAGCGCGTTGACGCCGGCTGTTCAACCGTGCCAAGGACCACTGCGGCCGATGTTATCCTTGCCCTCTTGGGCACGTTTTTCATACTCGGGGAATGAAGCTGTGCTCTGCCCCGATTGAACTCCGTTTGCGTGCCTCAAAAGACCTTGCCTGGACAACCCCCCTGCTCTGCGCCCTGCTGCTGCTGGCAGCACCTGCGCTCGCGCAACAGACAGGGAAGCCGGCCCAGAATCATCGCACAGACTGGATCAAGGATGCCAAATGGGGAGTGTTCATGCACTACATGGGGGATACCGTCCTCAAAGGCGATGAGTTGACGGTCGAGAACTGGAACCAGGCGGTGGATGCCTTCGATGTGGAGGGTTTGGCGAATCAGCTTGCGTCAGCCGGCGCAGGGTATTTTGTCCTGACACTGGGCCAGAACTCGGGGTTTTACTGCTCACCCAATGCGACCTATGACCGGCTCACGGGAATCTCCCGGGGCAAATGTTCCCGGCGCGATCTTGTGTCCGATCTGTCCGGCGCGCTCCGGGCCCGCCACATCCGCCTGATGGTTTACCTGCCTTCAGGCGCCCCGGACCGGGACAAGGCCGCGATGAAGGCGCTGGAGTGGAAACCCGGACAATCCCCACTTTGGAGCTACAAGGACGGCAAGCCCAAGGAA
>JAPLUA010000071.1:0-415 GCA_026397855.1 Verrucomicrobiota bacterium
CCAGAAACCTGGGCATTTTCGGGAGCCTAACCAATAACGGCTCGATCCTGGCCGGTGTCTCCCCCAGCGCCGGGGCGGGCGGGGCTCAAGCCGTCTTTTTCCGCGCGAACGGAAGCTGGGTGGGGTCGGGTGATATTTCCGGGTGGAGCGGCAACGCCACCAACAACGGGGGCACCATCGTCGTCACCATTGATAGCGGCGTGACCCTCGATATTTCCGGCCTCACCAACTCAATCAAATTGAGCGCCTCCAACAACACACCCTTTACGGTCAACGGCATACTCAACGCCGGGAACGCGACGATTGATTGCAACGGGCGTCCGGGCAGCACCTTCCTCCTGGCCGCCGCGGCGACTTTGGTTTCCGCCAATCCGAACGGCTTGACCGGCGCTGGCGCCACGCTGAACTTTCTGGC
>JAPLUA010000071.1:421-9096 GCA_026397855.1 Verrucomicrobiota bacterium
ACGCTGAAATTCCTGGCCGCACCCACTCTTTCCACAGCCGCCAACTACACCCTCAACGGCTCCGGCGTCCAGTCGGCTGCGGGCCTGCCCGCGACGGTCAACAGCCTGACTATTGCCAACACCGCGAACGTCTCCTTGAGCCAGGCCGAAGTGGTGAATGGCACCCTGGCGGTCAACGCGGGAGCAACGCTGGACTGCAACAGCTTCACCATCACGACGACCAACCCGCCATCTCTCAGCGGGGCTTTGACGATGGAAGTGACGAAGACCGGCGCGAATGCATTCGCCGGTTCCAAGCTGATACAAACAGCCAGCCCCACGCTCGTCTATGGTGGCACACTGACTGTGACCGCAGGCGGCCTTGCGCTGGCCGTGGGCGATACGATTCCGCTGTTTAGCGCTGCGGGATATGCGGGTGCGTTCAGCTCGGTTACCGGGCCAGTCACTCCCGCGGGGCTCGCCAGGGACATCAGCCAGTTGACGGCCGGGACGGGTGGCAACATCACGTTTGCCTGCGACGGCACGCTGGCCGTTACCCTTGCCTCGCAGCAAAACGTCACCTGCAACGGCGGCAACAATGGCGGCATCACGGCCAACACCGCCACGGGCGGCGGAGGGATCTACACCTACGCCATTGACGGCGTCAACTACCAGGCGGACGTTGCGTTCGGTAGTTTGACGGCCGGATCCTACACCCTGACGGCCAAAGACAGCCTGGGCTGTGTCAGCCCCGGGGTGCCGGTCCTCATCAGCCAGCCGGCTGCCCTCGTGGCCAGCGCGGGCGCCAGCAAGACGATTTGTGCGGGCAGCTCGGTCGCGATCGGCGGCAGCCCCACCGCCAGCGGCGGCACGGGACCCTATGTCTGCCTCTGGTCTCCGACAACAGGCCTGGACAGCCCGACGAACGCCAACCCGAACGCCTCGCCGAGCAGCAGCACCCTCTATACCGTCACCGTGACCGACGCGAACGGCTGCGTCACCAGCTCTCAAGCCACCGTGACGGTCAACCCCCTGCCAACGACCTCCGCGATCACGGGCCCGACCACAATCAACGCCAATGAAGCCGGCGTCCATTACTCGGTCAGTTTGACCAGCGGCTCAAGCTACGCGTGGACCGTGCCGACCGGCGCCAGCATCACTTCCGGCTCCAGCGGTCCGAATAACAATGAGATTGTTGTTACCTTTGGAACGAGCAGCGGCAACGTCGCGGCGGTTGAAACCTCCGCCGCGGGTTGCGCGGGCAGCCCGGTGTCGCTGGCCGTCACGATTCAGAGCCAGCTCCCGGTGACGATCACCGATATCCTCGGCACATCCCTCAGCTATAGCGGCGGCGCCGGCACGAGGTTCATTCTGCTTTCCTCCCCGGCCGCAGACGCTCCGATGGGTGCCTGGGCGCCGGTAATGACCAACTCCGTTACTCCGGGAACATTCACGATTCCGGATGTCGGTTCGTCCACGCAGCTGTTCTATCGCATCCAAAGCGAGTGAACCTCTCCTGGCATTCAACGATGAAGCCGGGCACGGATCCTTTGATCGGCTACTAGTCAGCCCTGTCTCGAATCAACATGAAGCCTCGCCTCCTGGCATTTACCGCTGTTGCACTGGCAGCCGCAGCCCTGTCCCTGGCCCCCGCGCAAGCGGCCGACAGGCCCAACATTGTCTTCATACTCGCTGACGATCTGGGGATCGGCAATGTCAGCTGTTACGGCGCGGACAGCTTCAAAACGCCGAACATTGACGCGCTGGCGAAGAGCGGCATTCGGTTCGCCAATTGCTATGCCGCGCCGCTCTGCGGTCCGTCGCGGGCCATGCTGATGACGGGGCGCTACGCTTTCCGCACCGGCATGACCGGCAATGACAGCGGCGCGCTTCTCAATCCGGCTAACGAGATCATGATGCCCAAGGCGCTGAAGTCGGCCGGCTATGTGACAGCCCAGGCTGGCAAGTGGAGCCAGCTGCCGCTCCAGCCGGGGGATTGGGGATTCGACGAGTACCTCCGCTTCAAAGGCAGCGGCACGTATTGGAACACCCAGGACCGGGGCAAGAGCTATACGCTCAACGGCAAGGAGAAGCCGTTGGGAGATGGCGAATACCTGCCCGACCTGATGCACAACTTCGTCGTGGACTTCATAACGCGCCACCAGAAGGAGCCGTTTTACGTTTATTACTCCATGGCGCACATCCACTCCGACATTCTGCGCACGCCCGACAGCGCGTCCGACAGCAAAGACCTTTTCACCGACAACATCGTCTATATGGACAAGCTGGTTGGGAAATTACTCGCTGAGCTTGACCGCCTCAAGCTGCGGGAGAACACGCTGGTGGTTTTTGCCGGCGACAATGGCACGGTTCCCGGAGAAACACCGCGCTCGACCGTCAACGGCAAGGTTCTATCCGGACACAAAGGCAGCATGCTGGAATGCGGCAGCCTCGTGCCCATGATCGCAAGCTGGCCGGGGAAGACCCCGGCGGGCAAGGTCTCCCATGACCTCCTGGATTTCAGCGATCACTTTCCCACCCTTGCGGAAGTGGCGGGAGCCAAGCTGCCCGCCGGCGTGGCGATTGACGGCAGGAGCTACCTGCCTCAACTGAGAGGGCAAACCGGCACGCCGCGCGACTGGATCTTCGTGGAATTGGGCCGTCACTGGTATGTGCGGGACGCAGCCTGGAAATTGAACGAGGCAGCCGAACTATTTGACATGAGCGGCGCGCCGTTCAAGGAGCCCCTCGTGGCCGCTAGCGCGCAAAACGGCCACGCCGCCACCGCCCGCAAGCGATTGCAGACTGTCCTGGACCAGCTTAACCCCGCCGGGGGCATTGTGGACCCGGGCGACGGTTCGGGCCGGCACGCCAAGAACGCAAGGAGCAATAAGAAGGCGAAGAAGGCCAAACAGGCAAAACCTGCGGAATAGCGCGGCGAGGAGCGCCGCCTGATTCCGCCGTTTCCCCACTATCCAGCACCGCAACTCCTTTTCTGCTGCCTCCGGCTGTGCCCGGGGGCAGCCTGCCTCTGTCCACACTTTATCCGACATGACAAAAACCGGCCATAAGGAGATAATCACTCGAACATCAAGAACTGACTTAAGCGTCTTAATATGAAATAGTTATGAATACTAAACCCCTCATCAAAGCCATCCTCGCACTCGTCTCGACTATCCTCTGGTGCCACTCGGCCAACGCGGCATCCTACCTGTGGAACGTCGCTTCGCCCGGCGCTAACAACTGGAACGTCAACGCCAACTGGCTGCCCGGCACCGGCAACCCGGGCGCGGCGGATGCCGCCGTGTTTGGGACGGTTGGCATCTCGCCTGATGCGCTGACCGTCAACAATGTCGTGAGCGCCAACACGACCGTCACCTCGTTGACCTACACCAATACCGGGGTGGGCGCATGGCATGTCACCCAGATTCCTGCCGGTACTACGTTGACTGTGAACGGGGCGACGGTGATGGGGAATACCGCCAATTCGGCCGTGACCACCGTTGCATTTACTGACGGGGGCACGCTGTGGTTGAACGGCAACCTGACCATGGGGAATGTGGGGGCAACGATAACCACCAGCACGGTTGATTTCTCCGGCCTCAGTAATTTCGTCTATAACGCCGGCTCGGGAACCATATTGGCAGGCGCGGGGACCAGGAGCATGGTGGCCTGGAAACTTGCCGCGGTGAGCAACAGCATCACCGCTGCCACCATCAATGACAATTCCCTCAACGTCAGCAGCAGCGGCACGGCCAACACCACACTCGGTGCTGGAACCAACATCTTCAACGTCGGCAGTTTTAATATCGGTTTTGGCAGAGGGAGGACAACGGTTTCGTTTCCCGTTGGCAGCACCGGCGGCGGTCTCCGCATCCGCGGGAGCGCTGGAACTGACGCCAGCGTTTGCAACATGACCCTGGGCAATCACAACACGAGCGGCAGCGGCAGCACCGCCGAAGGCACGCTTTCATTGAATGGCTATCCCGTGGACATCCGATTCGGAACGCTCTCTTTGGGCATGTCCAGTTCGGGGCCCACGGTAAACTCCCCGGGGAACGGAAACGTCTCGTTTGATGCAGGCACGATCTACGCAAGCAATATCGTGATGGCTGTTTCCTCCGGCACCACGACTTTTGCGCAAGCCAACGGCACCATCACTGTTGGCGCCAGCGGCAGGTTAACCGTCGGCTCCGGGGGCATCTCCCTGGCCAGCCAAAGCGCCGCCTCCGGGGCCGCCTCCGGCACGCTCACGATTAACGGCGGCACGGTTATTTGCAGCAACAGCATCACCAAGGTGAGCGCCCTTGGGACGGGGACTATCAATATGAGCAGCGGATTCCTGACGGTGGCGAGCGGGGTAATAGGGTCGGCCGCAATCCCGATTGACAGCCTGAGCATGGCGGATTCCACCCTCACGCTGGCCGTCATTGCGAACACCACCAATATGTTTGTGGGGAACTGGTGGACGAGCAGCACGACCAACAACACAATCAACATCAGCGCGCTTCCCACCATCCTGGCCTACCCGGCCCAGTTTCCGCTCGTCCGTTGCGCCTCTGGCGCCACTTCCGATTGCCTGCTTGGCAGCCTCCCGGCGGGCTACGCGGGCTACCTCTCAAAGTACATCGGCGGGGATTCAGTCGGCGCAGTTGACCTGGTGGTTACCAGCGGCCCGATTACGATCCGGCCGCTGGTGTGGAACGGCACCCCCACCGGTGACTGGAACATCAGCACGGCCAATTGGCTCTATCTGGGAACTCCGACCGCCTACGCTCAGAACGACTTCGTGACTTTCGACGACACCGCCAGCGGAACCAGCACCGTCAATCTGACATCCGGCTTGACCCCCGCGACTATAACCGTCAGCAACACCACGAAGAACTACACGTTTAATGGCGCCGGCTCGCTCGACGGAGCGGCTTCTCTGGTCAAGGTCGGGAGCGGTCAACTCACCCTGGCCAATACCGGAACAAACACCTTTACTAACGGTGTCACTATCCTGAGCGGCAAGCTGTTGCTTGCCGGGAGCGCCGACCGGCTGCCGACAGGAGCTATCATAACGCTCGCCGATGTTCCGGACGCAATGCTCGACTTGAACAACCTGAACCAGACAATCCGCTCAATATACGGCGGTGGATATAATGGGGGCAATTTGAGCCTGGGTTCCGCCACGTTGACCGATTCCGGCTCGGGAAGCTACGGGGGCGTCATCAGCGGAACAGGTCAATTGATCAAGACGAATCTGCCGGGATCCGCCGGTGGAACGCTCACGTTGACTAACGCAAACACCTACAGCGGCGGCACGATGATCGGCGGCTATACCAACAACACCACGTTGGTCGTCGCGAACCAGACCGGCAGCGGCACCGGCAGCAGCTTCGTGCGTGTGCTGACCAACGGCAGCCTTTACTTTGGCAATGGCGGTCCCGGCGGCAGCGTGGCTGCCGGCGTCATCACTAACGACGGCACCGTCCGGCTCAATCGCAGTGACGACTTCACCTTTACCAACATCATCGTGGGTGCGGGCAGCCTCCAAACAGCAAACGCCAACACCGTGACCATCACAGGCACCAATGGCTACGCCGGCGGAACGTCAATCACCTCGGGCAACTTGCGCATCAGCAACCCAGGGGCTTTGAGCACCGGCCCCATCATCATCGGGAATGCCGCGCCTGGGGCGCTCCAACTGACCAGTGGAATCAGCGTCACAAATGCCTTGATCGTGGCCAGCAAGCCAGGCACCAGCGGCACGGCGCCAAACGTGGAGAATATCAGCGACAGCAATACCCTGACCGGCCCGATTTCACTCACCCAGAACGGCGCGAGCGGTTGGCTGTTCTACGCGACGGCCGGTTATCTGCGCATCTCCGGGGCAATGACCCCCCTGAATGCCAGCCAGACCAGCCAGACTACGACGCGGACGCTTTGGTTGAGAGGGGACGCGATAGGCGAATGGAGCAGCAGAATTATTGATCCGGTGGGAGGGACCACCAACCTCACCCTGCGCAAGGATGGCCTGGGCACCTGGATTCTCTCTGGTGCCAACACCTACACCGCTCCCACGGTTGTGAGCAATGGGACCCTGCTCGTCAATGGCAGCCTCGCTCCCAGCAGCGTCGTGACGGTATGGGGTGGCACCTTGGGTGGGACTGGCCAGATCAACGGACCGGTCACGGTCAATCCCGAAGGCACGCTTGCGCCCGGCGCCTCGATCGGCACGTTGACCATCAGCAACTCGCTCACATTGAACGGCACCACCGTCGTGGATGTAGCCCACACCGGCTGCGATAAGGTGGCCGGGATTGGCAGCCTGACGCTGGGAGGAACGCTGAAAGTGGTGGTCAATGGCACCCTCAACGGCAGTGAAGTCTTCAACCTGTTCGCCGCAACGAGCTATTCTGGCGACTTCACCTCGTACGACCTCCCTACCCTCCCCGACCCGATGACCTGGAACACGACTTTGGTGCCGTCGCAGGGCATTCTCAAGATTGATGGCGGCGCCCCGCCGCAACCCCCGCAGCCTACCATTTCGCCGGTTACAATCTCCGGCACAAACCTGGTAGTTTCGGCCACCACGGTTTCCGGCGCAAGCTACGTGCTGCAATCGGCCACCAACCTGACCCCGACCGTCATCTGGAACAATGAGTCCACCAATGCCGGCACTGGCGGGACCTTGACTCTCAATGTCCCGATCGAACCGGGCAAGCCGCAGAAGTTCCTGCGCTTCTGGGCCTATTGATATTGCGCCGCAACTTGCAAAGCAGGTTACGCTGAAGCAGGGGTGCCCTTTGGGGCATCCCCGGGAAATAATGGGATTAGAACTGACACTATGAAGACTATACACATGAAGCACGCTGCTCGGCGTAATTGGCCCAAGGCCAAGGGCCAAGGGTTCACATTGATCGAACTGCTGGTAGTCATCGCTATCATCGCCATCCTGGCAGCCCTGCTTTTGCCTGCTCTGGCCAACGCCAAGATGAAGGCCGAGCGCATCACTTGCGTGAGCAATTTCAAGCAGATGGGGCTGGCCTTGCACATGTATGTCCACGACTTCAACGACACCCTTTGCGGCGGCAGAGATGCCTCGGGCGCTGCCTCCGGGTTGCAGAATGGCCAGATTCCGGGCTATGACAACAACCAGAAATCGGTGAAGTTCCTGTCGTATTACCTCGCCGAGTATATGCGTTACCCTTCGCCTTCAGCCGAATGGCGCGTCATCAAGCCGTTCATATGCCCCGCATTCCAAAGGAACGTGGCCTTCGTGGTTTCAAACACGGTGGTCTTCGGCTTCCCGCCAGCCGGCAGCGTTACGAACCTGGACAACCCGGTGCCGTTCCGCATTTTCGGCTATTACAACCCGCCGGAAGCCCCGCATCGGGTTCCGGAGATCGCCGGTTATGCGGCCACCTCGTCTGTCGGGGTCACGGGCGACTTTGACCAGTATTCGACAGACTCCGCCGGTTGGCGGGATCAACTCCCGCTGAAGCCGGTGCATGGCAAGGTGAGAAACTGGATGTTCCTCGACGGGCACGTTTCCATCCGAAACGCACTCTACGACGTGAAGTTCTAGGCCCTTTTAACTCATTTGAGGGTTAGCCAATCCGTTTGCGCCCTTGAAACCGTGGATTCACAATTCGTCAGTGGACGTGCCAATGGCGCGGCTCTTTCCGGCTTCCGCATGCCGGTTGGATGGTGCCCCATTTGCGTGGGCGTCTGGCTGATCCTGACCAACCCTCTCCCGCTTCCGGCTCAAACCAATCTCAGCACGTGGGCCTTTCCCGGTCCGGGCGGGCGGCTGCTGCACCAACCTGACGCGCTTGGCAATCGCATTCTGGATTATTCCGGCGTGGGCTACAAGGGGGGCACCGGGCCGATCCCCGATGTGACCGTAAAGACCAACCTCTCGCCGGTTGCTGGCGTGGATAACGGGCCGAGGATCCAGGGGGCCATCAACTACGTGGCGACGTTGCCGCTGGTGAATGGCTTCCGCGGCACCGTGTTCCTCAACGCCGGCGAATACGCTATTTCCAACTCGATCACGATCAGCGCGAGCGGCATTGTCCTGCGCGGCGCGGGTGAGGGGACGAACGGCACCATTCTCCGTGCTGCCGGACCTCGTCCCACTGCCGCCGTGGACGCAGATCACGCCCCACTGATCATCGTCTCCGGTTCTGGTTCGGCTTCCACCACCGGCACCGCTCGAAACATCACGAACAACTATGTCCCGGTCGGCGCCCGGAGCTTTAATGTGGATAGCACCAATGGCCTCGCGGCTGGCAGCCGGGTCATGATCACCCGCCCCAGCCCCGCGAATTGGATTCACGATATCGGGATGGACCTGGTGTCGCCGGCCTGGACCGCTGGCGGCTTCAATGTCCTCAATGAGCGTTTCATCATGCGCATCGAGGGCAACCGCATCATCCTGGATGCGCCGCTTACCTGCGCCCTGGAGACGCAATATGGGAATGGCACTATTCAGGCCTATACGTGGTCCGGCCGCATCACCAATGTGGGCATTGAGGACCTTCGCGGCATTTCGGACTTTGACCCCTCGGTCACCACCAATACGGGAGCTTCGGCGTATTACTACTCCGATGAGCTCCACGCTTTGGACTTCATTGAGGCCGACACTGTGGAGAATGCATGGGTGCGGCGTGTGACCTCGCAGTACTTCGGCTACGCCTGCGTCCATC
>JAPLUA010000482.1 GCA_026397855.1 Verrucomicrobiota bacterium
TCGCTACTCCAGCACGCTCCGCTCGCTGACCGGCGGACGTGGCGTCCACGGCGAGGAATTCAGCCACTACGAGGAGATGCCGCGCGAGGCCGAGCACAAGGTCGTCGAGGAAAGCAAGAAAGCCAAGCAGGCGCAGCAGGCGGAGTGAAATCGCGTGGAGCCTGCTCCGTTCGGGGGTTCAAGCTTCGGCTTGGCCCCCGATGAGCATCATGGAGCCTCCGAACACGCTAAAGGGTGAACTCCGGACGGGAGCGCCCTTGTCAGTCGGGCGTCTCGGCTCCCTCGATGCCTTTCGGGGGTCGGTCATCCTGGCGATGACCTTCGTCAACTACCTGGGGCATGTGCAGAACATTCCAGCATGGGCCAGGCACAAGCCGGAAAAGGTCGAGGGCTACACGTTTGTGGACGTGGTATTCCCGGCGTTCCTCTTCATCGTCGGCGTTGCCCTGCCCTTGGCGCTCCACAAACGCATGGCGGGCGGAGAATCGGTCCTTTCTCTGCTCCGGCGAATCTTCGCCAGGTCGGCATCGCTGATCTTCGTCGGTGTTATCATGGTCAATGGCAGCTTCTACTCCACCGAGGCCGCCGGCATGAGCAAGCCTTTGTGGTTTCTGCTGGCGATGCTGGCCGTGGTGGCCCTGTGGAACATGTATCCGCCCGATGCTTCGCCGGCCCGGAAGGGCCTGTTTCTGGGGCTGCGCATTCTTGCCGGCCTGGTGATGGCGGGGTTGCTGCTCGCTTTCCGGGGCAAGGACATCGCCGGCGAGATCGTCTGGCTGCAACATTCCTGGTGGGGCATTCTGGGGTTGATCGGCTGGGCTTACCTGGTGTGTGGATTGGCATACCTGGCGTGCGGGGGCAGTTCGGTTGCGTTGATGGGGGTGCTTGGCTTCCTGCTCGCGCTCTTTATCGGGGACAAGCACGGCGTCCTCGATTGGCTCGGGCCGGTCCGTGACTTTATTGGTGTGGGGCAGGTCCTCGGCAGCACGGCAGCCAATGTCATGGTCGGCGTGCTGGTGGGAAACTGCTTTGTGGGGGAGGCTGCTTCGCTTCGCCCAGCCGCGCGGGCGCGGTTCTGCCTGGTGTTCGGCCTGGGGCTTTACCTGGCCGGGATGCTGCTTCGGCCGCTGCACGGCATCAACAAGATTGCCGCGACGGATTCTTACGCGCTGGTCACCGGCGGGATCTGCTGCCTGTGCTTTCTGCTTGTTTACATTCTGATGGACATCGGCCACCTCAAGCGATGGGCTGCCCCGCTGGTGCTTGTGGGCCAGAACGCGCTGCTGGCCTATATCCTGCCCGGGATGCTGAACAACCTGACCGCGCTGGCCGGGTGCCCCGCCGTGCTCTGGCAATACAAGAGCAGTGGGCCCGGCGCGCTCAATGCGGCCGCCCTTACGGTCCTGGTCTTGCTGATTACCTGGGGCGCGACAAGGATCGGCATCCGGCTGAAGCTTTAGACCGCCTTCAAATCTGGTTGAAAAAGAGCGTGGCGGTGTCCAAGCTAAGGCCATGCAAACTGTTTTCACAGGACCGGTCTTTGTGGTGCGGGATAATATTGATACCGACCAGATCATCCCGGCGCAGTATTTGAACCTCGTGCCTACGATTGCGGAGGAATACGAGAAGCTGGGCTCTTACGCCATGGCTGGCCTGCCGGAGTCGCTTTACCCGGGGCGATTCGTCAAGGAAGGGCAGGTTGACAGCGAGTATCCGATCATGGTGGGCGGACGGAACTTCGGCTGCCTTTGCGATATTCTCAAGACTGGAGACGTCGTTACCGTGGACCTCGACGCGGCCACCGTGACGGCCAAGGCCACGGGCAAGGTTTATCAGTTCAAGCCGCTGGGCGATGTCCGGCCCGTGGTGGATGCCGGCGGGCTGTTCAATTACGCGCGGATTACGGGCATGATGCCCAAGAGCTGACCCGGACCGGTCAGCTCTTCTTATCCCAGTGCTGGGCCTTGACGAGGCTCTCGATCTCCGCTTGGGGGCCGAAGCCGGGCGGCAGCGCCTTGGCTTTTTCCAGGTAATCCAGGGCTGATTTCACCTGCTTCACCTCGTCCTTTTTCGCGCCGACCTGATCTGCGGGCAGTTGCTTGACGCCTTGCACATAGGCGCTGGTCATCCGGGTGACCTTCTCTACGGTCGCCTCATCGCGGTCATAGGCGAGGGATTCGAGCAGTCGCAGCAATTGGGGCGCGGGATTGGCGGGGTCGGTCAGCCGGTCGGCGTCCTGGCGGATGTTGGCGGCGATCTGCTTGCGCTTGGCCATCGTCGCCTCGGCCGTAAGGCAGCCGTCCGTGCCGCCCTCGGACGCGCGCAGCGGCAGGGGGCGGTACCAGATGTTGCGGAAGCGGACCGGGTTGCCGTGGTCCTGCAAGACCAGGGGGCCTTTTTCGGGGAACGGCACGGGCTTCGATCGTTTCTTGTGGCCGCCAGTGCCTTCCAGCGGCGTGTGGTCCTGCGCCAATACGCCATTGACGAACACGGTGACGTAGCCCGGATCTACAACCTGGCCCTGCTTGTAAACCGGACGCCGGAAGACGATGTCATAGACCTGGAACTCGCCGGGCGGACGGAGGGCATTGGCGATGGGCGGGTTGACGCCATATAAAGCCGCGGCATGGCCGTCGGCATAGGTCACATTGTTGTAGGAATCCAGAACCTGAATTTCGCACATCCCCATGAGGAACAGGCCGCTGTTGCCCCGGCCCTGGCTGCTGCCCTGGATGTCCTTCGGTTCGGCCCATTCGATATGCAGTTGGCAATCGGCGAATTCTTCCCTGGTGCGAATGGTGCCGGCTTTCGGGACCACCTGCATGACGCCGTCCCGCACGAGCCACTTGGCTGGGCCTTCTTTTTTGTCCAATCGCCAGTTCGACAGGTCCGTGCCGTTGAAAAGCACGACTGCGTCGGATGGCGGCTTGCCCGGCTGGGCTTCCGAACTGAATGTGCCCGGCGTGACGACTTTGGGCTGGGGCCGGTTGCCGTCATGCACCCCCCAGGGGTGGTGCTCGTCGGGCGGGTCGCCATAGAAGGGCGGAGCCGAGACTGCGGCGAGGCCGGTTTGGTTGAACAGGAGAACGGTGCAGGCGGCCGTCAAGGCCAGGTTAAATTTCATAGCTCCAGCATGAGCCAGCGCGGCGGCGGCCGTCAACAACACAACCCGTTTTCCCCGGTGCATAGTTTTCACATGGGGGTGCAGAAAACGACGATGGCCGTTCACTTCGATTCCCCTCGATTGGCGCCCTCCGCCCCACGCATCACGCATCACGCACCCTCAATCCAACTCCACTGTTTTCCTTAGCGTGTAATTCTCGCCATTCACATCGGCCCGGTAAACGTCCACCCAGGCGCGCAAGTCCGAGACGCGGAATCTCAGGAACGTGCTGGGCGTAGTTTTGTCACCGCCACCCCGGCTGTGGCCGGAGTCGGCCTGCCAGATGCCTTTGACTTTCACCACCGAGGTCTTGTGCGTATGGCCGCAGATGTAGGCCCGGACGTGATACTCCTTGAGCAGGTTCAGGAAAAAATCCAGGCGAGCCGTATTCGTCGTCACCGACTCCCCTTTATGTGACACTTTTCCATTGTCCATATCCGGCAGCGATTCGATGGGTTTGTGGCCGAACACCCAGATGAGCGGCTGG
>JAPLUA010000088.1 GCA_026397855.1 Verrucomicrobiota bacterium
ACCTATTACGGAATGGACAGCCCGCGCTGGACCGACCCGGCGCGGTGGAAAATGATGCTCTACCTTTCCGGCATCATCACCCGCATGAACCGCGTTGCTTTGCCCACGACCGCCGACACGGCGGTGCTCTACACGCTCTACACCCACATGAGCCACGGAGCATCCACCAGCGGCGACCAGGTCTATGCGGCGCACGCGCTGGTCGGCGAGCTGGCCGGCTCCTGGTTCAAGTTCGTATCCGATGCCCAGGTTGAGCGCGGCGAGGCCAAACTGGCCAGCTATAAAGTGGTCTATCTGCCCTTGGCTAAGTATATGACCCCGGCGGCGGCCAAGAGCATCGAGGATTATGTGCGGGACGGCGGCGTCCTGGTTTGCGGCGATGCCGAGGCCTTCGGCTCCGATCTTGCCGGCAACGATACCAGCGCCACGCGCGAGCGCATCCTGGGCATCAAGACCTTTGGGCCAAAGTTGAAGGGAGTCCGCAGCGAAGGCGCCAAGGCGGGAAGTGGCGCGGAGATGCCGGATCGGATCGTGCTCAAGTCGGCCTGTTGGGGCCTGCCGGCTGAGGCCAGCCTCCGGCTGTTCAGCCTCAAGGTGGATGACCTGGTCACGCCCGGCCACGCCCGCGAAATCGCCCTGACCGATGCGAAGGCCGAAATCCTCGGGACCTATCCCGATGGCTCCCCGGCAATTGTCCTGCACAAGCTGGGCAAGGGCCGCGTCATCACGTTCGCGGCAAACCCCTTCGCGCCGCAGGTGACCGTGGATAAGAGTGCGTGGCCCGAGGCGATCAAGGGTTTGCAGCAGAGCCTCGGCTGCAAGGTGGACCAGCCGATCTGGCGGTTTGCGCTGCCTTCCCCCAAACCCTGAAGCGCCGGTTCCAGGCCGCGGCAATTCAGGCGGAGTTTGGGCCCGCGCAGACCCCCGCCCGGGCGAGGTTGGGCTGCCAAAGGTTCTACCGATTGCGAGCCGCTTTGCTTCCCGTGGCCGAACTCGACTCGACGGTCCGGCCGCTGGAATCCCTTGCTGTTGCGCCCGATCCGGACTTCTGGATGGTGCTGGTCGTCCGGCCGCTGGCATCCCGGAAAGTTGTGCTGTTGTCAGACCGCGACTCGGTGCGCTCGCTGCGTCCGGCCGCATTCCGGTATGTGGTCTGGTTGCCTGATTGTGTGGCAGTCCAGACCGTGCGCCCCGAGGCATCCCTGAAGACGGTCTCCTTGCCCTGGGTGGTGGCCGTTCCCGTGGTTCGTCCCGCGCTGTCGCGAAAAGCCGTCCGGTTGCCCGTAGCACTGGCCGTGCCCACCGTCCGGCCCGAGGCGTCCCTCAGCGTGGTTTGGCTGCCAGGCACCGGTCTTGTCGCGATGTGCCGGCTCAGATCGTCGGCACCTGGAACAGTCGCTTTCTTGGCGTCCGCCGCCCGCAATGCGCCCGCGGCCACGGCAAGAACCAGAATCATCATCGGGAAATGCTTCATATCAGTTAGTAATTGCCTCTTACAAGGAGACGATCCGGGCGGGGCTGCTATTCATTGGACCCGGGACCCCAACATCCAACGTACAATATCCATCCGGCGTGGACGAGGGCGCACTATTGACACCCGAGGCGTGAAAGGGTACCAAGCTGCGGTGCCTCGCAAACCGCGTATTTCCCCGGCAGTTGCACTTGCCCGGCAGGAGAAAATCTAGCCTCAATGAGACGTCTGAGATCAAAGCTTCTTGTGAAGCCGGGGGGGTGGGGTGCGCGCATGAGCGTGCGCCGACCCGAGACTTGGATGACGCGGAACGGCGACCGGGAATGTCCTCGTTCGGGCCTGTTGCCGGGGATTCCTGGCAGCATCCGCACCCTGGCTGGGATCCTGGTTTGCACCGCCGTCCTGTGCTGTCGCGGGGCCGCAGACGAGCAGAAACCTGCGGCCACGATCACTGTCCGGCCAAACGACAACGGCCAGGCGCTGGTCAATCCCGACATGGGCTGGACCATGCACTTCTACTCCAACATCCCCGGCAATTACGGGTCGAAGCTGGAGCCGTCCGATACGCTGGACGATTTCCCCGCCCTCTCCACCGTTTATCTGCGGGTGCCCTGGGCCTTTCTGGAGCCCGAGGAAGGCAAGTTCAACTGGGCGCTCTTCGACACTCCGGCGCAGCGCTGGGTGGCCAAGGGCAAGCGCATCGCCTTGCGGGTCACGTGCTCGGAGAACTGGATGGCGCTGGCGACCCCCGAGTGGGTGCGGAAGGCGGGCGCCAAGGGCTACAACTACGAGTTTGGCAAGGGCCGCAGTGAGAAGGGCTGGACCTGGGATCCGGACTTCGGCGACCCGATCTTCCTGGAGAAGTTCGACCGCTTCCTGGCCGCGCTGGCCGCGCGCTATGACGGCAACCCCAACGTCGCCTTCGTTGATGTAGGCTCGTATGGGTTATGGGGCGAGGGCCACACGTTCATGAGCAGCCAGGTGTCGGAATCCGAAGCCCCGGAGCAGGTGAAGAAGCACATTGACCTGCACGTGAAGCACTTCAAGCGGACGCTGCTGTGCATCAGCGACGACGTGGCCGGGCACGACAAGCCGGGACGGCATTTCCCGGAGACAGACTATGCCATTTCCAAGGGAGTCACGCTGCGCGATGACAGCATTCTGGTTCATGCGCCGCCCCGGGCGTGGTATCACGCCGAGATGGCCCAGGAGTTCTGGCCGCGCTGGCCGGTGATCCTCGAGCATGACCACTACGGCGCTTCCAAGGCCAGCCACGCCTGGGGGGATGGCCACCTGCTGCTTAAAGCAGTGGAGGATTACCATGCCAGCTACCTGTCCATCCACTGGTGGCCCCGAGAGGAACTGAACGAGAACCGTGATCTCATTGACCGTATCAACCGGCGGCTGGGCTACCGGCTGCAGTTGCGCAAATTGTCCTGGCCCCGGGAAGTGATCATCGGCCAACCGTTCCCCGTGCGCAGCCTCTGGGCCAATGCCGGGGTCGCTCCCTGCTACCCGGGCGGGTTCATGGCCGTCACGCTCAAGGACCCCAAGGATGGCATCGTGGCCGTGCTCGTGGATGAGGGTTTTGACCTGCGCGACCTGAAGCCCGGGCCGGCGGAACAGGTTGCGGCAACTGAACGGGCCTCGGAGTTTGTCGCGGGCAGGGTTGCACCCACCACCCTGCCCGGAGATTGTGCGGTCTATGTCTCAGTCGGGCTGCGCGACGGCACCCCCCGGATCGCGCTGCCGCTGTCGGGAGACGACGGGCAACACCGCTACAAGCTGGGGCAAATGGTGCTGCGAAAGTCCCTGCCCTGATGAGCCCGGACCTCTCAGTCGTCATCCCCCTCCGCAACGAAGGACCGAACGTGGCGGCCCTGGCCCGTCGGACCCTGGAGGCTTTGCGGAACGAGGGGCGCGAGTTGGAATTGATTCTCGTGGATGATGGCAGCACGGACGACACCTGGGATCGCATCCTGGAAGCACGGCGCGCAGACGCCCGCGTGCGGTCGCTGCGCCATGCCCGGAGCCTCGGGCAAAGCGCCGCGCTCTGGGCCGGGTTCAAGGCCAGCCGCGGCGACATCATCGCCACACTCGACGGCGA
>JAPLUA010000574.1 GCA_026397855.1 Verrucomicrobiota bacterium
CTGGATTTACTCCGCCGAGGCCCCCAGGCTCGCCATCTCCCGCTCCGGCACCAACGTCGTGATTGCCTGGCCGACGTCGGTCACGGGCTTCGGACTCGAAGCGAAGTCGGACTTGAAGCCTTCTGTGCCGTGGACCCCGGTGGACACTTCGGGCGTCGTGATCGAAGGCAACTTGCGCAAACTGAGCATCCCCGCCGGCGCGGGCAACCAGTTCTATCGGTTGAATCGGGCCAACACGGTGACGGACATTGATGGTAATGTTTACCAGGTAGTGAAGATTGGCGCCCAGGAATGGCTCGTCGGCAACCTGAAAACGACCAAGTACCGCAATGGCGACTCGATTCCAGAGGTTACCGTCAAAGCAGATTGGAGCGCATTAACCACAGGTGCTTGGTGCTATTTCAATAACGACCCGGCGCTGGGGGCCATCTATGGCAAGTTATACCCTTGGTATGCCGTAAACGATCCGCGTGGGTTGGCTCCAGCCGGGTGGCATGTTGCCACAACCAATGATTGGGTCACTTTAATCAATAGCTTGGGTGGCGATGCCTTGGCCGGGGGAAAACTAAAAGAAACCGGCATCGCCCACTGGGCAAGTCCCAATACCGACGCCACCAACGAAGCTGGTTTCACCGCCCTTCCCGGAAGCTACCGCGGCTACGCTGGCGCCTTTGCCTTTGACCATCTGGGCTTCTGGGGCAGTTGGTGGACCGCTACCGATGGCGATGAATTCAGCGCCTGGTGCTTTAGCCTGTTCAACGACAATGCGGAGGTGGGCTCTTTTGCGGATCGGAAAGGGAAAGGATTCTCCGTTCGTTGCGTCCGCGATTAAGCAAGCAGGCATCACACCTGACAATCTGCCCGCGCAGCGCTGAGTGCAGGCTGATGTCAGCGCCGTGGCGGTTGACGCCGGGGGCAATGTGTATATCGGCGGCAAGTTTAGCGAAGCGGGGGGAACGAAGGTCAGTGGCATCGCCCGGTGGGATGGCAAGCTTTGGTCGCCACTCGGGTCGGGGATGGACGGACTGGTCAAGGCGATGGTGGTGGATGCCGCGGGGAACTTGTATGCCGGCGGAAGTTTCACGGTCGCCGGGGGGGTGACCGCCAAGCATGTGGCCAGGTGGAATGGATCGCAATGGTCGGCCCTTGGCGGCGGTATGAACGGCAGCGTGGAGTCGTTGGTTCTGGATGGTGCCGGCCAGTTTTATCGCCTGCAAAAGTAGCTGCCCCGGGCAAGACATTCGGGCTCGCGGGGACGCTCGCCCTCGCGGATTCAGGCATTCATGGCTCGCACCAGGGCTGCCACGCGTTTGGCATCCACGGGCTTCGCGATGGCACCTCCAGCCTTGAGCGAACTGCCTACGATGGCGCCGTCCGCGGCCTGGAGGAACTCGCGCACATTCGCCAGGGTCACGCCGCTGCCCAGGAGAAGCTTCGTGTGCGGCGCCGTTTTCCGCACGCGCTCGACATCCGCAAGATCCGCCGCCAGGCCAGTGCCGGCACCGGAAACAATCAGCGCGTCCGCCAGGCCGCGCTCGACGGTGTCGCGTGCGGCGTCCTCGATGCTCCAGTTGCCGAGCGGCACGGCGTGCTTGACGTGCACGTCGGCAAAGATCTGCGCCTGGGGGCACACCCGCTGCCGGTAGCGCAAGGTGTCGTAGGCGTTGCCCTCGATCAGGCCCTGGTCGGTCAGCATGGCGCCGGTGTGGACGTTGATGCGCACGAACGCGCCGCCGCAGACGGCGCACAACGCCAGCGCGGCCCGGGCGTCGTTGCGCAGGACGTTGAAGCCGATGGGCAGCTTCACCGCCTGGCGAACCGCGCGGCCGGCGGCGGCCATGGCGGCGATGGTTTCCGGGGCAACACTCCCCTTCGTGAAGGGGATGTCGCCGAAGTTCTCGATGAAGAGCGCGTGGGCGCCGCCGCTCTCGTAGGCGCGGGCATCGTTCACCGCGAACTCGATCAGGGACTCCAGATTACCCCGCCAGCGGGGCGAGCCCGGCAGGGGTTGAAGATGCACGACGCCGATGAGGACCTTGGGATGGGTGCTGAATAGTGTTTTCATGGCAGGATTAATCTTTTGTCATTCCTTTGGTTTGGATTCTTCCTCGTTCTTCCGGACCTCTTTTTGCAGGCGCAGCACCTCCAGCGCGGCGAGGGCGGCTTCGCTCTCGGCGGCCTTCTTGCTCTTGCCCTGGCCGCGGGCCAGCTCGGTGCCGTTATGATGGACCGTACACTCGAAGATCCGGTCATGGTCCGGCCCCGTGGCGGAGACAACGGAGTATTGGGGCGCCGCGATAGATTCGGCCTGCAGGAGTTCCTGCAACTCGCCCTTGGGATTCTCGATAATCGGGATCACGGTAAGCCCGCCCAAGTCTCCCGCGAAGTGGCGAAGGATGAACTCGCGCGCCACCGTGAAGCTGCTGTCGAGGAAGACCGCGCCGAGCAAGGCCTCAAAAGTGTCTGCCAGCGCCGAAGACCTTTCGCGGCCGCCATGCAGCTCCTCGCCCCGGCTCACGATCAGGCATTTGCCCAGCTCGAGCCGCCGCGCGTGCTCGGCCAGGGTCCGGCGGTTGACCAGCTTGGCGCGGGCCTTGGTCAGCGGGCCCTCGCCAAAGGCGGTGAACTTCTCATACAACTCCTGCGTCAGCACGAGCTGCAGGACGGCATCGCCGAGGAATTCGAGGCGCTGGTTGGTCTGAACGGGTCCGCCCTGTTCGTGCGCCACCGAGGGATGCGTCAGGGCGAGCCGCAGCAATTCCGGATCACGGAACACATAGCCCAGCCGGGCTTGCAGCTCATGAAAATCGGCAACGGCAGGCATGGGGTCGAACCGCCATCACTCGGCGGGCAGAGCGGCATCCGCAGGCTCGGCGGGCGTTTCGGCCGGGTCTTCCACCGCGGCGGGCTCAGGCGCAGCAGGCGGCGTTGGCGGGTTCAAGCCGTGTTCGAGCAGGGCGCCGACATCGCGCTGGACCTGCTCGAGCTGGTCGAGTTTCAAGTCCGGGTCAATGATGGTGAACACGTCGCCCGTCCGGGGGTGCTCGTAGATGAACACCCGATGCCCATCGCGCGTGATCTGCTCTTTGACCTTGAGCAGCCGCTTGCGCTCGAGCATGACAGCCAGGATATACCCGGCCGGGATATAGCGCGGGTCGTTCAGCTCGATGAGCTTGCGCAGCAGCGACTCGGCGCTCTCCTTCTGGATCACCTCGACCGGTGGCACCGGCGCTTCATAGACGCCCTGCCAATAGGAGATGAACCCCTTGCGGTCGCTCGCGCCGTCGCTGTATTGCTTCTGCCAGCAGGGCACGCAGATATCGGAGCGCCGTAAATCGGCCTTTTCATCGAAGAGCAGGGTGTGGAAGGCCTGCTTATCAACAAAGGCGGCACCGCAGGAGGTGCAGGCGTGGGCGCGGGATTGAATATTCCAATCGGTCATGACATACAGATATTGCACGCCATGCTAAACATTTGCGGATGAGCGTCAATGCGGTAGAAAGTTCAGACGTTGGTCTTAGAGCCTGTTTGAAAAGTAACCCAAAGATGCCTTTAACGTTAATTTGTACCTCGTATGGCAATCGGTTATACGCTTGCGATGCGATACACATCTGATCTTAGCGACGCCGAATGGCAACTCATCGTTTATTGCTTTCCCAAGCCTAGCAAGAACGGGTGACCCCGAAAACATTCCGTTCGCGAGTTGCTCAATACGATCTTCTATGCCTCCAAGACCGGTTGCCAGTGGCGCAACCTGCCGACTCACTTTGCCCCCTGGGGTACGACCTATCACTACTTCCGACTCTGGAAACGCAATGGCATGTGGAAGAAGATTCACACGCATCTGCGCGAACACGTGCGCTTGACCGTGGGGCGAAAACGACACCGCCGACTCAGTCGCGACTACAAGCGACAGGCTCAAACAGGCGAAACTATGGCCTACTTGGCCATGATTCGGCTCACGCTCGATCGACTGGGAAGACCTCAAATGCATTTTAAAACAGGCTCTAAGCCTTCCATTCACCCGGCAGGTGAATCAGTCCTTTGGCTCAGAACCATCACAAGTTCCTTTCTATACGCTATTTGCGTTGCTATACGGCAAATTGTTCGCAAGCTGCGAAGAAGTTTGACCACGGATTTCGCGGATGGCACGGGGTGGGAGACATGTCGCTGCCTACGGAGCTTGAAGGAATAAGCGGGGGGCGGTTGCTATACACATGCCGCTGCGGAGCTGGGCCTGGGCGGACGCGTGTCGGAACCGGAGCCCGAACCGCCTCAACCCGGCACGTTCAGGGCATACCCAGCGCCGAAACGGAGTGCCATTCTCAACCATCCCTCCGTGAGGTGGCGTTTCAAATCTAGCGGCATTGGGCTGGAAGGACTGGCATCGGTTCTCATTTCCCCTCTTGTGGCCTCCGCTTCTGCGAAACCAGCCGGGTGCCTGGCCAGGAAGCAGCAGAAAATAAGCAAAACAATCTATTGACGGCGCGTCGGCCCTTTGATAAGGTCGAATCATGTTGGGTGAGCGCAATAATCAATTCTCTCACCAGCGCAGCACCGAGTACGCGCGGGCGCGCAGAATCAAATCAGTTCCTATCAACACCTACGCAATAATATGAATGCCTACGCAATAAGATTGGCCATAGCAAGCATCCTGGCCGCCGCCAGCTTCACCGCATCTGCCGCTGTAATGTACGAGAGCATGCCTTACGCCCGTTGGAAAACTGAAATGGGACAGGGGCCGCTCGCGACAATGAGTTTAAGCAGCCGGTTTACACTGGATAACAGCACAGGGCTATCCGGCACGCTGCTTGGGCTTCTGACTAGTGGAGGGGCGCCGACCTCAGTTGACTGGAAAATCACATCCGCCTCCTTCAGCGGAACCACGCTTGCGTCGGGAACCGCAGCCCTCACAAGCACGCTGGCCAAGAACTATGGGTGGTCTTGGTTTGACTCAAGCTTTAGCTTCAGCAGTCCCGTGAACCTGTCGGCAGGCACTTATTGGCTTGAACTCGACGGGGGAACTGCGGAATCCGGTTCTCCAATCTACTGGGTCATAGGTGGCGTTGCAGGTTCGGACACGATGCAAAAGGATTCTGGTGGTATCCATGACCTTGGTGCTTCGACAACCGCATTTCAACTGCTGGGCACGCTTTCCCCCGTTCCCGAACCCTCCGAATGGGTAGCGATCAGCTTTGGCCTGCTGGGCATCGTGTGGGTGGTCAAACGCCGGTTTGCCCCGGCTTGCTCGTAACCTGGCCCTTGCTTATATGAATACGCATTCCCTAAGCTTAGCTATCGCGAGCATACTGTCTGCCGCCAGCCTCACAGCGTCGGCAGCGATTGTTTACGAGAGTAATCCCCCTGCCACATGGTTTACCGGGTCAAGCTACTCAATCAGTGGCCCGGTTAGTATTAGCAGCCGATTTGTTCTCAATAGCAGCGCAACCATTTCTGGCGCAGTAGTTGGGGCGTGGAATAATCATGACGAGTCCATGACCTCCGTTAATTGGAGAATCACAACCGCATACTTCGGTGGCACCGAGGTCGCCTCCGGAACAGCCGACGTCGTGAATCAGTTTATTGCCCCTGACGGGTATGGATATGATATGAATAAAGCCAGCTTCAGCCTGGGTGCCGACCTGAGCCTGAATGCAGGCACTTATTGGTTGCAGCTTGGCTCATCGGGTGCAGATACGTATTGGGATTATGTAGCTCCAGGTTCCAGCGTAGCGTGGGTACAGGAGTTTGGCGGCACCCCCTACCGGCTGGAAGACAGCATTGAGGGACAAATCACTCCAGGATCCCCTTCTTTCCAACTGTTTAACACGCTCTCCCCGGTTCCCGAGCCTTCCGAATGGGCTGCCATCTGCTTCGGCTTGCTCGGCATCGTCTGGGTGGTCAAACGCCGCTTCGCCCAGGCCTGCGCGTAACGCTGTCTTTCGCCCGGTTCCTCCGGCACGGCATCGGCCCGGTCAGCCCTCCTGGCCGGGCGTTGTCTTTGTACTCCGGGAGGGCTTGTTTGAAAACCCAATCCCGAGGGCCAGAACATCTCCGCAAACCAGTGTCATTTGGAAGCAGGAACAATTGCGTGCTTGCGGCTTCCTCTGGGTCGCCCCCTGCGAACCCATAGCAGTTCCAAAGGCTTGACCGGGCGGCTGGAGCATAGGAAAGTCTGACTATGAGCGCCACCGTAATGCGAGAGAAGCGGCAAGTCACCCTGCCGCTGGAAGTTGTTCAGGCTGCCGGGATCAAGATTCATGACCAGGTGGACTGGCGCTTTGAAGACGGCGAAATCCATGGGCGGAAGTTGATTCCACGATCGGAGCCCAGAAAGGTTGTGGGCAAACTTTGCCGCCGCGGCGATACCCTGTTTCTTAAGGTGCCCAAGGGCTATAAGTTGGCGCCAGACGCCATTGAGCAGGCGGTGGCTGAGGAGCGCGAGTCTCGCCAGTGAAGACCTGCTGGGACACCTCGGCAGCCATCAACGCGCTGTTTTCTCCCGAAGTCTTTGCCCGGCTCAGTTCCGGGCAGCATGTCACCCGGCTGCATTTACTGGCAGAATTCTTTTCCACGATGACCGGACGCGGCGTGAGCATCGTGGACGAAGACGGTCAGGTGCAACGGATGGTGCTCAGTCAGAGCGATTGTGCGGCCTGGCTCAGAAGCTTTGCCGGAAAGGTCCAGTTTGAGGAGCTAACCCCAGAGGAAGCCCTGGTCAGCCTGGATAAAGCGGAAGGGCTTGGAGTCCAAGGCCCCCGCATTTACGACTACTGGCACGCACTGGTGGCTGGCAAGAGCAAGGCGAACAAACTCCTGACGCGAAACACGGGACACTTCGCCGATCTGGTCAGCAACGCCGCCTGGCCCTAGCGTTGCACCTGCTTCTTTTATTTCCTCAGCCAGAGATTTCCAGCCTCCTGTTGTAGCCGCTCGAAAGAGCTAGGGAAGAAGATCCGCCTGTCCGACTCCGCCGCTTGCATTTCTGGCGGTTTGTCCTAATCTGTCTTACATGAGAGCGATTTTGACAATCAGCCTTGCCTCCCAATCAGCCTTGCCTCCCAATCAGCCTTGCCTCCCAATCAGCCTTGCCTCCCAATCAGCCTTGCCTCCCAATCAGCCTTGCCTCCCCTGATGCTGCGCGCTATCTCCCGCGTCGCCAAGGCGCAACCGGTCGGCGAGAGCGAGTTTGTCCGCCGTGCCGTTCAGAAACAGCTTTGGGCGGACGCCTTCGAGGAAACCCGCCGCCGGCTTGCGCCCATGATTCGCGCCAAACGAATCTATACCGACGAGGACGTGTTTACGATGGTCTCGTGAATCTGGTCGTTTTCACCAACGTCCTCATCGTCGGACTGGTGGCGAATTGGAATTCATCGGCGAGGTTCGGTGGCCGGGCCGGGTGTGGAGCTGCCAGAGGCCGGACCTCGGCGTTACTGTTCTCGCTGGTCCTCACAGGCTGGGCTTGCGCCCAGACGCTTGACTCATTCAACCCCGGTGCCAATTACGCGGTTTACGCCCTGACGGTGCAGCCGGACGGCGCAATCCTGGTCGGAGGTCAGTTCACGACGCTGGGGGGTCAGGCATGCGGATACATCGGGCGGCTTACCCGCGGCGGCAGCGTAGATTCGGCTTTTAGCCCGGGAGCGGATGGTTACGTGAACGCTCTTGCGCTGCAAGCCGACGGCAAGGTCATCATCGGGGGTGCCTTTACGAGCCTGGGCGGAAGGCCGCACAACTCTCTGGGACGCGTCCATGCCGATGGGACGCTGGATGCCCATTTCGTAGCCGGGGCCAACGGCACTGTGGTTGCGATGGCCTTGCAGCCGGACGGCAAGATATTGGTCGGCGGCACGTTCACTGCGCTGAATGGGCAAACCGTTGGCCGCCTGGGAAGGCTGAATGCGGACGGAACGTTGGACACCGATTTCAACCCGGGGGTCGGCGCGAATAGCCAGGTCAATTGCCTCGCGCTCCAAGCGGACGGCAAGATTCTTGTGGGCGGGCGATTCACGTCCATGGCGAATCAAACGCGCAACTATATCGCCCGGCTCAATGCGAATGGCAGCCTCGACAGCGGCTTTAATCCTGGAGCCTCGTATTTCGTGAATTGCCTGGTCGTGCAGCCGGATGGGAAGGTCCTGGTGGGCGGGCAGTTCACCAGCCTGGCCAGCCAATTTTACTCCTACCTCGGCCGGCTCAACGCCACTGGCACGCTCGACACGGCCTTCCGCCCGCAACTCACAGGGACCGTCAATTGCCTTGCCCTTCAGACGGATGGCCGAGTGGTGGTTGGCGGCCAGTTCCCGACCATGGGCGGAGTGTTTCAATCCTACCTCGGGCGCTTCAAAGCCGATGGCACCCTCGATACCAGCTTCACAAAGTCGGCCAGCTCCGCCGTGGATTCTCTGGCCTTGCAGGCCGACGGGGCGGTGATCGTGGGGGGAGAATTCTAC
>JAPLUA010000426.1:0-15088 GCA_026397855.1 Verrucomicrobiota bacterium
GTTCACTTCGCCTCGACAATCCGCGGCTCGATCCAGTTGGCCCAGTCGTTGCCGTTGTTGGCCAGGGCATTGACGCGCAGCGTCAGCTTGAGGGTTTGGCCGGCGTAGGACGACAGGTCCATGACCTGGTCCGAGAAGGGGTCCTGGACGGGGAGCAGGCTGTCTTGCGGCCTGGCTTCCGTCGAACCGGGCGCGAGGAAGGCGGTCTTGGTCTCGCTCCACAGCTCCTTGCCGTTGGCGAGGACGGAGAAGCGCACGCCGTCCTGTGACCGGTTGCTGATGACGGTGCCAAACTTCAGGAGCAGCCTCTTCCCCGGCGGCAACGGAGGCATGGGGATTTCGTAGGTGGCATCGCCATCATGCGCGCCGTCCGGGTGCTGGAAGAGCGTCCGCACCAGGCGGCCGTTCCGGGAGACGCTGGCGCTCCGCCAATCCGCGCAGCGCTCAACCTTGGCTCGCTCCAGCTTCATCAGGTCGAACACCAGGTCCTTCGGCACGGGGGCAAACCTTGCGTCCATCTCAAGGATCCAGCCCGGGGCATCGCCATCCGGCGCGCCGCTTTCGCGGATGAAGTTGATGCGGTTGTCCTTCAAGGTCTGCCGCGCCTGCTGCCAGACCGCCGCCGCTTCCTGGTCTGAGAGTCCGTACTTGGACGGGTTGAGCAGCATCGTGTACCAGAACGGCAGCATGAGCTTGCCCACGCGGTTGCGCGCGGTCGGACTGCCGGCAGCCCGCGCCTCCTCGAGAATCCGCAGCGCCTCGCGGGCGAACTCGGGCGTAACAATGCTCGTGGGATCCCACACGGCGAACACGTGCGCGGGGCCGGCGCCGAACTGGTCCATGCGCCGCAGGAATTCCAGCACCCGCGGGGCCGCGCCCTCATAGTAGTGCCGGCAGAATTCCTCCCTGATCGTCATCGGGTCCTGCGCTGGGTCCCACATCAACTGGGCCGACAGGTACTGCCGTAGCTCGGCCATTTCGCCGCCGGGCCCCTGGTAGTCGCACTGGACCATCAGGCCGTTGACGCCGTGGGCGGCGTAGAACTTGATGTCCTTGGCCAGGCCGGCGAGGTTCGGGTTGGGCGCGAGGTAATGGGCGAAGTCGGTCGCGTAGTGCCAGATGAAGATGTTCCGGGTGAGCTTCTGCCACTGCTCAAGCCAGGCGGCATGCTGCGAGCCGAGGCCGCATTGCTCGAAGCCGTGAAAGAAACAGCCGGCGTGGCAGAGCCGGATGATGACGTTGCCTCGAGGCCTGGTGACTGCGGGCGGGGCGGTCGAATAGGCATAGGCCAGCGTTTCAATCCACTTGCCCGGATGCTCCTTTGCCACCTCGTCCGCAATGGCATTGACGAACCTCAGGATCGGCCCGTGCTGGGAGCCCTCCTCCTTGACGATCGCCGCACACGGCCCGCACTCGCACGCGCCGTTTCCGTCATTCTGGGACACGTCAATAATCGGCACGTCCGGGTGCTCCGCGATCCACTTCAAGACGGTCTGCTTCGCGATGCGCAGCACATCGGGATTGCTCAGGCAAAGCTGGGCGTGGATGGCACCGGCGACGCGCTTGCCGCCCTGCAGGCCAAAGTACTCCGGGTGCGCCTTGAAATACTCCGCCTCGGGCACCAGGAGCCGGAATGAATGCACGTAAGGATAGAAATCAATCTTGCCGCCGGTCGTCGCATCGCACTTGGTGCTGGGGCCATTCCATCGCTGCCGCGCCGCAATCGCCCTCGGGAAGGAGTCGAAATACAGCGTCTCCCGGTACATGAAGGGCGGCGCGTGGCGGTAATCCAGCTCCGGCAGCGTCAACTCCGCCTGCCTGGGCACCACGGTGCAGTCCCACGCGATGAATCGCACCCCCAGGAACTTCTCCAGCAGCACATAGGCGCTGTAGAGATTGCCGCGCTCGTTGCTGCCGAGCAGCGCGATGTCCTTGCCGACGGTCCTGACCATTACGCCGTCCGGCGGCAACTGGCGGACCTGCTCGACCAGCCCGGCTTTGGCGCTGCGGCGGCACGGCCCCAGCAGGAACGCCGGTTTGCGGCCGGCCTGCTTTTCGGCAACCACCGGCAGTTCCACGCCGGTGATCTGCCGGACGAAGCTCTGCAGCTCTTTGGCGGCATAATCCACCGCCGGGCTCTTGTCGTCCGGCGTCACAATCACATAGCTGCTGTGGCCCTTGTGGACGATGACGGCCGGCTTGGCCTGGAGCGCAGCCACGGACATGAGTGCGATCAGGATTGCGGCGCCGCGTTTCATCACCCGCTGCGCTGCGTTACCCTGCCGATCGGCGAGAGCTTGATGGTCTATTTCCAGCATGTGCCCGGAGAGACTATTTCTCTCCGGGCTTGAAGTCGAGAACGAGGCAGCCGCTCTAGCAATAGCTGGTTCCGGCCTTCATCATGAAGTCGAAGCTTCGTGCGCCGCCGGGAGGCTCCAGGGCCGGGGTGATTGCCCTGGAGCGCTCCGCGGCTGACTGGTTAGGGTTGTACCAGACGCCGAACATCGCCGGTGTTGCCCGCCGGGCCAAGCCTCGTGGTGCTGAGCAGGTAAATCTCACCGGCCTCGTCCTCACCAAAGCCTTTGATAAAGCGCCCGAGGCGGCCGGCGCTCGGCCAAAGCTGAAATGAGAAGCGCTCCCAGATGCCGGGGCGGGTCTGGTCCAGGTAATAGAGCTGCCCGTCGGGTGCGCCAAAGCTGGTGCTGAAATCGCCGAAGACATACTTGCCGACGAGGCCGGGGTATGCCGCCCCGCGATAGACGAAGCCGCCAATGATAGCGATGCCGAGCGGACCGTGCCCGTATTCAAAGATCGGGAAGTCCAGGGAGGGGATATTGACGCCAAGCGCAGCGGCCAGCGCGGGATCGTAGGCGTGGTTCCCCTCGATGATGCGCCAGCCATAGTTGGCGCCCTTGCGCAGGAGGTCCAATTCCTCATAGGCGTTTTGTCCAACATCCGCCACGAAGCCCTGGTGAGTGCCCCCGCGGTCGAAGGAAAACCGCCATGGGTTGCGGAAGCCGTAGGCATAAATCTCGGGTCGCGCGCCGGGGGTAGCCACAAACGGATTGTCCAGGGGGATGCCGTAAGGCAAGCCAGAATCAACGTCCAGGCGCAGGACCTTCCCCAGGAGGTTCGTGAGCACCTGGGCGTTGCCGGTTGCGCCGTGCTGGTCCCCGCCACCCCCGCCGTCACCGAGGCCGAGATACAGGTATCCGTCGGGGCCAAACACAATGTCCGCGCCTTCGTGATTGAACTCAGGCTGGTTGATCGTCAGCAGCACCCGCTCGCTGGCCGGGTCGGCGAGGTTGGCGTCGGCGGCGGAGACTTTGAACTCCGACAGCACGGTCTGGTTGTTGAAGCTCGCGCTCGGCGGCGGCGCGGCGTAATAGATAAAGAATCGGCCGTTGGTGGCATAGCCCGGGGGAAAGGCCAGGCCGAGCAGGCCGCGCTCGTCGTAGCCGGCCGAGAGGACCGCCATGCGGCTGGACACATCCAGGAAGGGGGCGGGCCGAAGGTTGCCCGTGTTGTCCACCACCCGAATCTGGCCCACCTGGTCGGCAATAAACAGCCGGCCCGACCCGTCGTGCGCATGGGTCAGCACCGTTGGAGAGACCAGGTTGGTGACGACCACCTGCAGGCCCACCGCCAGCCCCGGGGCTTGTGGGGGCAACGCCCTCACGCGGTAGATCAGGTTGGTGTTGGGAGCATAGCCCGGGCTGGCCAGGTAGGGCGGATCAACCAGCGCATTCAAGCCCGAAGCGGTGCCGGCGATGTTCGGCTGCGCGAGCTGCCACGGGATGTCGCCGCCCAGGCCGCGGGCATAAAGCAGGTCAAACCGGTCATTCGCATCCCCCTGCCAGGTGAACCGCAGCGAGCCATTGGTCACACTGAGCGCGGGCGCAACTGCAAAAGTGTTGGTGAGTCGGACTCCCGTCAAAACCGGCTGATGGGGCGATGCGCTACTGGCGACCGTCACCGTCACGATCCCGGAAGTGGTGGAGATTCCCAGGTTATCTGAAACCTTGACCGTCAGGGGGTGGGTGCCGACGGAAAGGCTCGCCAGGAGGCTGTAAGGTTTGCCGGGGCAGCTTCCCAGCGAGGTGGCCCCATCCAGGAACTCCACGTTCGTTACACTCCCGTCGAGATCACTGGCTGCGGCGGCAATGATGATGGCAGCCGGCGCGGTAAAAGTTGATCCGTTGGTGGGGCTGGTGATGCCGGCAGCGGGAGGGGAGTTGGAGATTACGGTCACAGTGACCGCGGCGGAAGCCGTCGTGACCCCCAGGTTGTCCGACGCCACCGCCGTCAGCGTATGGGAACCGGGCGCGAGATTCACCGCGAGGCTGTAAGGGCCGGCGCTGTAGCTGCCGAGGGAACTGGTGCCGTCAAAGAACTCGACGTTGGTCACCGTGCCGTCCGCGTCACTGGCGGTGGCCTGGAGGCTTATGCTTGCCGGGGCAACGAAGACGGCACCCTCGATCGGGTTGGTAAGGGTGACGATCGGGGCCGCGTTCGCCGCCGCCGGCGTGGAGCGGAGGTAAGAAAAGCCGCCGCCGCCGCGCCCGCCCAGCGCGGTGAATTTGAGAGCCAGGTAGATATCGTCGGAAATGAGATGCAGCACCAGTTGCTGACCGGGGAGGTTGAGCACCGGATTGCCTCCGCCGGTAATTTCCCAGGAGGCGTAACTCAGCGTCGCGTAATCGGCGAGGGATCCGACCGCCCATTCCGTGTCGGCCGGGCTTAGATTATGGGAGTAGGAGGCTTCCGTGACACCGTTAAACATGCCCGAGATGGCCGCGCGCGTGAGCGAAACGTTGGGCGTCAGTTGATCCCGGTTTGCGGTCTGGGTCGGATCCGGTGCGGGCTGGGTGTAAGTAATCTGCGGGCCAGTCCAGATCGTGGCGGCTCGCACCCTTGAAGGCCCGGCGACCAGCGCCAGCCACAGGAGGGCAGCCAGCAGGGGGCGGATAGCCCGCGGCCCGCCTTTCGGCCGCCGCGAGTTGATTTGGGATGGGTGACGATTGTTGTGTTGTTTGTGTTGTGTATGCATAGTATTGTTCAACTGTGGTTCTATCATTCTGTCGTTCATTCTGTGTTTTGTTTTCCATCGGGACCGAAGCGCCCCGCGCATGCCAGCCGCCGGGCGGCTGGCCCGCCGCACCGGCAGGGCAAATTCCAATTCAAGCCACCGGGCGACCGGCAGCCGGAGAGGAGCCTTGGCGAAGCATGGGCGCTGACTGTTCATGCTTATGTGAGGCATGAGCCCGGGTGATTGTTCCCGGGAAAGGGGGAATATTTTTCGGCCTATGTCCCTTTTGTGACAAACCATGTCCCACGCCTGGATAGACGCACACCCCCATCGTCTGCGAATATGGGCACTTTACGAATCGCCTAAACACGGAGCAACAATCAGGACAATCGGATTACACGGCCCCACTTATGAAGCATATACTGAACAACTCCGCTCGCCGAATCGCCGGAGTGGGCCTTTTGTACCTGCTGGCACTATCATGCGGGTCGCCCGTCGCCCATGCCGGGCTGAGCTTTGAATTGCTTCTGATTCGCGAACAGCAAGGCACGTCATATTATTTTTATACGGAGCTGCAAACCAACTCCACCCTGCCCGCTGCGTCCCCGGGCAATTACTTGATCGCATCGCCCCAGCAACCCACCAACGGCTCCCCTGGCGTCAGTTTGACCTGACCGCCAACGGCCTCAAGTTCACCGGCGGTGGCAACAACAGTTCTGGCGATTTTGACTCGGTGATGCAGCAGATCACCAATGGCAACTGGACGATTCTCTTCACAAACGCCACCACCACCAACCTCTACCATTTCACCGTCAGCGCGCCCACCCTGACCAGCAACATGCTGCCCGCGTTGATCGTCACCTCGCCTGCGGAAAACGAGATCCTGGAGACCAATCGGCCCGCCTTCACCTGGCAGTGGCCGGCGAGTTGGGGCGTCAACAGCGACGCTTTTGTTTTCAATGATGACTTTTCATTTTTCCAATATGACAGCCTCCCCCAGGCCCAGAAAAGCTGGTTTATGGCGACGCCGCTTCCCCGCGCCGAGACCTTGCATTTCCAATTGCGCTACACGACGAACTACCCGACCCCGCTGCTCGTGGCCAGCACTCCGCTCGACACCAGTTCAGCCCAGCCCATTTCCGGCTGGGTTTCCACTTCTACACTGCAAGCCATTGAGAATGTGAATTTTTCGGTCAGCCCAGCAAGCGGCGGACATACCTTGATTGCTCACTACACCTTCGACGACAGCGGAAATCTGGGCCAGGACAGTTCGGGCCACGGCAACGACATGAATGGCGGGAGCTGGTGGGGGCCGGCGCATCAGTTCGCCACGAATTCGGCGGCAGGAGATGGCGCCGTGGAGTTTTTTGGGGCGAGCAGCATCACCCCAAGCGATTCGACCCGCACCAATTGGAACATGACCCTCGCCGGCAGCTTCAGCATCTCGGCCTGGGTGAAAACCACCGCGTCGCGAGGCAATGACGATGACAACGCATATTTCGGAGCGAGCATCTTCTGGGCCTTCAACGATCAGAACGGCACCAACGATACGATCCCGCTCGCCATCACCGGCAGCAAGGCCGCGTTCACTACGCGTGACGGCGCCGGCAACTTCACCACGCTGCACTCCGGAGCCAGCGTCAACGATGGCAGTTACCACCTGATCACGGTCACCCGGAACCAGTCGACCGGTGAAAAGAAAACCTACGTGGATGGCAACTTCCAAGCCTCTGAAATCGGCACCACCGAACCCCTCAACGGCAATGACTACTACCTTTCCATCGGCGGGACCTTTCTGTCCAGCTACTCCGGCCTGCTTGACGATGTCCAAATCTACTCAGGGGTTCTCTCCGCAAACGAGGTGGCCGCGCTCCATAGCAGCCCCGGTTCGGCGGCGCCTGATGTGTCAGGCAGTGGCCTGATGGTGCACTATGATTTTGACGAGGGCACAGTTGTGGCCCCGGATGTTTCAGGAAACGGGAACAACATTGTTCATGCCGGCAACTTCGGCGGCAGCGGACCCGCCATTAGCCTGGATACGATCGCCGGCGCAGGTTCCGTTTCCTTTGATGGCAGCAGTTATCTCACGGCCTCCTCCAATTTGCTGGCCACGATTGCCAAAGACTTCTCAATTTCTGTGTGGGTGAAAACCAGCCAGAATTTCGGCTTTCCCGGCGACATGGCTTACGCGGGGGCAGCGATCGTCTGCGCCGACATCTTTACCGGCAATGCGGGCGATGCGATTCCGATTGCACTGACCGCCGGCCAGGTCGCTTTCAATACCGGTGATGGATTCACGGACCAAACCCTCAATTCTTCTGCCACAGTTAATGACAATGCGTGGCACCATCTGGCGGTCACGCGCAGTCAGGCCACGGGTGAAAAGCAGATTTACATTGATGGCGTGCTCGACAACTCGGAGATGGGCACGACCGCGCTGTTGAACGGCCCGCAACTCCTGACCGTTGGAGCCAAGTCGGATGCGTCGGATCCCGATCCGGCAAGCCCTGACAACAGCGGCAGTCAATCTCCAGGTTTACAACCGGGTGTTAAGCTCCGATGAGATTACCTACCTCCATGCTCATCCCGGATCCACCGTAACCAGCACCACCATCCCGCTCGGCAACGCCCTCAACGCCACCAACCTCAGCTGGACAACCGGCGGCGACGCCAGCTGGTTCGTCGAAACCACCAACACCCACGACAACGTGTCGGCCGCGCAAAGTGGCACGATTGGTGATAATCAGGAAAGCTGGACGCAAACCACCGTGACCGGCCCCGGCACACTTTCGTTCTGGTGGAACGTTTCCAGCGAGGGCGGCTCCGATTATCTCGAGTTTCTCATTGATGGAAACTGGCAGAATGACATCACCGGGGAGCAGGGCTGGGAACAGCGGACCTATCCGATTGGTCCAGGCTCGCACACGCTGCTCTGGCGCTATTACAAGAACGGCAGCGGCAGCAGCGGCTCAGACGCCGGCTTCCTGGACGAGGTGAGTTTCGCAGGCATCACCAATACCCCGCCCGTCATTACCGTCAGCCCCTTTAGCCAGACGAATTATCCTGGGTATCAAGTTGCCTTGCTCGCCGCCGCCACCAGCAACCTCGCCATCACCTGGCAGTGGTATAAAGCAGGGAGCGCTTTACCCATTCCGAACGCGACGAACGGGCTCTACATTCCCGCCAACTCTGGCACCGCCGGCGCCGTCGGCAGCTATTTCGCCATCGCCACCAATATCGTCGGCTCGGCCACCACGCTCGTGTCCACCGTGACATTCCAGAACGCGGCTTTGCCGCCCGACTGGTCGTGCGCTTTCACTGCTCCCTTTGCAAATAATCCTGCCAATACAACCTCCGATTACAATATTGCGAGCCTGTTGGATTCCGCCGGCAACATCTACACCGTCGGCTCTGTCAACGGCACCAACGTCTTCGGCTCCGATATCCTGATCTCGGCCAATGGCAAGGACGGAAGCTCGTTCCTGAAACAGACCGCCACGGGCACACCCATGTGGGGCCGTTGCATGACCAATAATGGCAACGGCAGCTCGTTTCCGCGAGGATTGGCCGCTGCTCCCGGCGACGGCTTTTACGCAATGGGATTGTTCTTCGGCACCAACTGGCTGGGCACGAACAAACTCGTGGATGTCGCGGGCGGCTCCACTTACCTGGCGCGCTTCGATGCCAACGGCAGCAACCTCTGGGTGCGAACCATCGTCGGCACGAACTTCAATTTTCCCACCCACCATACGCTGGTCTCTGACCCGGCCGGGAATGTCACCCTGTCCGCGCTCATCTCGGGCTACACCAGCTTCGGCTCCACCAACCTGACCGCCACGGGACAGCAAGGCATCCTTGCTCAATATGACCCGAGCGGAAATGTGCGCTGGCTGCAGATCCCTTCCGCCTGGCCCGACTATCTGACCTACAGTGCCGGACGCATCTATGGCTGCATGGGGGGCGGCTCGACCAACTATATTGGCGGAGTCACCAACGTCTCTGATCGCCGCCGGGCTCTATTCTGCATCAACGCCACCAATGGCCAGGCCGTCTGGATGCAGCCCTTCGCCGCCTTTAAGGATCAAGGCAGTCCCGCCGGGTTTGGTGATAATCAAGCGTTGGTGGCCGTTTCCGGGACGAATGTCTTCGTCGTCGGCAGCGCCTACGGAACCAACGTCGTGTTTGGCCCCTGCTCGGTCAGTTTTCCGGATACCGTTGGCCAATACTTCGCGCGCTATGACACCAACGGAAACGCCCAGCTCGCCACCTCATTCGGCAGCCAGTTCACCTGGCCTTGGGCCGCCCTCGCCGACGCCTCCGGCAACGTCTATGTGGGGAGCGACTTCGACACCTACTCGATCTTCGGCAGCATGATCATTGCGGCCCCGTTCTATGAAACCGTTCAGTCCGTTGGCACGATCGAGAATCGAATCCCCGGACAGGCCTGTGTTGCCAAATTTGACCGCAACGGAAACCCCATCTGGGCACGCTCTGCGCAATCAAGCTCCAGCTATCTGAATGTCCGGGATATCACCCTCGCTCCGGATGGCGTATGGGCTTGCGGGTTCTTTCAACCGATCGGCAGCTTTGGCACCAACACCCTCTATGGCGGCACTCCTCCCTATCACAACAGCGGTTATCTCGCTAGAATCACGGACGGGGTTGCGCTGCCCTTGCCGCTGACCCTGCTCAACCCGGCTATCGCGGGCGGGAATTTCAGCTTCTCCTTCCAATCGCTTGCCGGTTTCACCTACACCGTGCTCTACCGAACTCACGCCGCCGCGGGCCTATGGCAAACCAATAGCACAGTTTCCGGCGATGGCTCGGTCAAGCTGATCTCCATTCCTGCGACAAACTCCCAGCGCTTCTTCCGGGTTCGATCCACCTGAGAAGATCGCATTCCAAGGCGAACGGGCAGTGCGCCGATTCATAGGTTCAGAGGTCTGAGCAAACCGCCACCTTTTGTGGGTTTTAAGAAAGTTTCTGCTCAGATGACTACTGAACGCGATAGTGGATGGGAAAACGCAATTTATCCAGGGTTTCGGGTTGCATGCGGTTGAGGTCCTCGCACAGGTGCCGGTCAGCATAGCCGATTTCGCGATTCGTAAACCTCCTCAAGGTGACTTCCAACTGTCGTCCTTCCCATTTTCCTTTTTCGGCCTCGCTTTGCTCCGCTTTTCCGGCACTCTTCGTCCGCGTGGCGGCAGCGAGCGACGGCGACGATTGTCGGGAACCTTTATGGCATCTGGATCCTCCTACAATGAAGATCAAGAGCGGGGCAAACTGGACTTTGAGAGTCTGGTGGACCTCCACTATGGTCCTTTGTATAGATTTGCCATGAGCCTGACACACGCCGAGAGCGACGCTTGCGACCTGGTCCAGCAGACCTTTCTGACCTGGGCGAACAAGGGCCACCAGCTGCAGGATGCGTCCAAGGTGAAGTCGTGGCTCTATACCACGCTGCACCGGGCTTTCCTGGAATCCCGGCGTCGGATCACCCGCTTTCCGCATCTCGAAATCAGCGAAGCCGAGGCCGAATTGCCCACCGTCGAGCCCGACCTGGCAGGCCATCTGGATGCGCAGGATGTGGTGGAACTGCTCCGCCAGGTGGACGAGCGGTTCCAGGCCGCCGTGGCCTTGTTCTATCTCGAGGACTATTCCTACGACGAAATCGCGGGCATCCTCGAAGTGCCTTTGGGCACGGTGAAATCCCGGATCGCCCGGGGACTGGGCCAGCTCAAGGAACTGGTCCTGCGAACCGCAGGGCCCGGCGCCAGGCAGGAGGGAGGCTCGTGAGCCCGCAGGAAGCCAGGCAAATCCTGCTCCTTTATCGGCCGGGCACGGCCGATGCGAATGATCCCCGGATCGGCGAGGCTTTGGAGATGACGCGGAACGACGCGGACCTGGCTCGCTGGTTTGAGCAGCACCGGGCTTTCCAGAAGGCCATGCGCACCGGGTTCCGGCAAATGGAAGTACCTGCCCACCTCAAGGCAAGCCTCCTGATTCGCGGGACGGCCTCGCCCAAGGTTATCATCCCCCAAACGGGCTGGCGCAGCCCTGTCTGGCTGGCGGCGGCGGCGGCGCTCTTCCTCCTGCTCGGGCTGGCCGGCGTATGGCTGAAGCCCCGCACCCCGGACCAGTTTGCCAACTTCCAGGCGCGCATGGTAGGCACTGCCCTGCGCGAATACCGGATGGACATCGTCACCAACGACATGAGCCAGATTCGCAAGTTCATGGGCGACCGGGGCGCGCCGGCCGACTACCAGCTCACCACCGGTCTCGAAGGGCTCCAGCTCACCGGGGCGGGGCTTCTGCGCTGGCGCAACCATCCGGTCACCATGGTCTGCTTCAACCGGGGTGATAACCAGATGCTGTACCTTTTCGTGATGAACCGCTCCGCCCTCAAGGATCCGCCGACCGCAACCCCGCAGTTGGCAAGAGTCAATGATCTGGTCGCCGCAAGCTGGACGCGCGGCGACAAGACCTACGTGCTGGCCGGCCCCGAAGAACCGGATTTTGCCCGCAAGTACCTGCCGCCGAGTTCCTGAACTGCCCGGCCGGGCCCCGGGATCGGCCAGCTCAGTAACGGCTCGACGGCGTGTAGGTGTCCAGGCTCGTCCGCTGCATCAGCCAATCAAAATCCCCCCGCTCCGCCAAAGGAACGCCAAAGGGCAAGTGGGCTGAATCCGGCCGCGCCGGCGGCTGGGTGCTGGCGAAACGCCACCTGTGCGCTTCCAGGTGCCCGTCGGCAAACGTCAGGTTCACCGCCCCCCGGTGATAGGAAGCCGGCAAATCGGACCACCGCAGGCTGTCAGGACGGTTGAGGAAGTAGCCATCATTGACGCTGTCCGGGTGCTCCTCGATAAGCACGAAGATCTGCGACGGCTGGGGGATTTGCGCCTGTTTGAAGAACTGCCGGTAATAGGGATTGTTGACATTGGCACCGCTTCGGCTGAATTCGCCGGCGTCCCCCACCATGGCATTCATCGAGATGCTTCGCACTCGAGCCCGCCAGCCCGCCCGCGCCTGAATGTCGCTCACCACCGCGTCACCCGGGCAACGGTAGGTCTTGTCGGCTGAGCCGGCATAGGGCCCGATGCCGCCAGTGGTCAGCAGGATGCTGTTTGTATTGTCCGCATCCAGCTCCCAATTCATGACCGGCGTGGACCAGTTCAAGTATTGGTTTTGCGCCTCCAACTGCTTGATCTCCGCCGTCCCCAGGTTGTACGGCAGGCGATCGCCAAAGTCGTCCGCATACATCAGGCACGCCAGGCCTAACTGCCTCTCGCCATTCGAGCAGGAAATGGCCTGGCCCTTGGCTTTCGCTCCCGCCAACGCCGGCAGGAGCATCCCGGCCAGAATGCCCAGGATGGCGATCACCACCAGCAACTCCACCAGGGTGAAGGCTTGCCGTCTCTGCCGTGTCGTTCGTTGATCCATATAGTATGGGCGCATTTGAACCTGCTGCTCCCCACGGCCATGCCGAAGGGTACGCAGGATTCTCGCTAATATATCGCATTCTTCTTTCTTGTCTATTGAGACCGATTCCTTCGTCTCTTCGCGCCGGGACGGAACCCCAGCCTTGACCTGGGAGCCGGGTGAGTTTCAAATGCCACCCGCCCGCCCGCCCGCTTGCGTTCGAAACGAGCTGAGGGTGTGATTCCCGCGAAACTCTGACGTATGAAACGATGGCTATGGTTCCTGCTGCTGCCGGCCTTGACTGCCCGGCCGGCCACCCCGCGCGATTTGCAGGTCGGCATCGCGGGGCACTCGTTCGATCACCTGGGCGGCATCGGCGAGCAGGCCGAGGCGGCCGCCGCCAGCGGCTCGACCCTCATTTACGCCACCGGCTTCGGGGGCGACGGCTACCAGGGCCTGCCCGCGCCGGCGGAGCTGGAGGCCCGGCGCAAGGCGGTCGCCGCCTATGTGCGGCAGGCCAAGGCGCGCGGCATCCGGCTGGCCCTCGGCTACGTCTGCGCGACTTCCATCGTCAAGCTCGACACCTTCGACCGCCACTGGACGCCGGAACTCCGATCGCGCTTTGCCACCCCGCCCGCCCAATGGCTGCAATGCGACGCCAACGGCCAGCCGCTCCCCTCCTGGTACGGCGGCGATTACCGGCCCGCCTGCATGAACAACCCGGACTGGCGCCGCTACCAGGAGTTCATCGTCCGCCTGCAGCTTGAATCGGGCCATGACGGCATCTTCTTCGACAACCCGACCGTGCATCCGCAGGGCTGCTATTGCGCGCACTGCATGGACAAGTTCAGGGAGTTCCTGGCCAAGGAAGGGCAGCGCGTGGAGGCGCCCGCGACCAACGCCCTGCCCTTCCTGCGCCAGCTGGCCCAAAGCCGCCCGGCGGATTTCATGCGGTTCCGCTGCACGACCGCCCGCGACTTCATGGCGCACATTCGCGCCTTCGCCCGCCGGGTCAAATCCGGCGCGCTCATCACCTGCAACAACAGCCTCAACTCCCCCGAGGCCTTCTACTCCCAATGCCGCGGCTTCGGCTACAACATCCACGAGATGAGCCAGGCGGAGGACCTGGTGGTGGTCGAGGACATGGGGGCGCAGCCGCGAATGCTGCCCGGCGGCCGGATGATCGAGTATGGCCCCGCCTACGCGCTGGTCGGGGCGATCTCCCACGGCAAGCCGCTGGTGGCCGTGACCATTGCGGATGGCGATTACCACACCCCGCCGAACCTGGTCCGCCTCGCAATGGCCGAGGCCGCAGCGCGCGAAGCCTCTTACCTGCTTTGGCCCACGTGGCCGGAGAATGAGCGCGCGCGGATGAGCCGCGCCATCCGGCCGCAGGCCGATCTGCTCCGCGCCAACGCCCCGCTGCTCAACAACACCCGGCCCCGCGCCGATGTCCTCCTGTTTCTGCCCTTCCGCCGCTGGCTGGAAACCGCCGATTGCCAGGCGTGGAGAACCGCGCTCGCCCTGGGCGCCGCCAACATCCAGTTCGACGTCGCCTCCGAGGATGACGCGGCGGACAAGCTCCGCGGAATGCGCCGGGGGCTCTTGCTCTCGGAGTCCCCTGCCCTGCTTCCGGCCGCCGCGCAAAAGGCAGCCAAGGCTTTCGAGTCGCGCGGCGGGCGGGTCATCAGCACCGGGAAAGAATCGTGGCCGGGCGAGCTGCGACAGCAGCTCGCCCGGCCCTCGGTCACCTTGCAGGCGCCGCCGTCCGTCCGGGTGGTAATCCGGGATCAGCGAGGCCGCACCCTCGTCCACCTGCTCAACCTCAACGTCCAGCGACTCTCCTCGTTCGAGGACAAAGTCACGCCCGCATCCGACATCAGGCTGCAGGTGCGCGTCCCCTTCAAACGGGTGCGCAAAGTGCGGCTGTTGACCGCCGATGAGCCACAGCCGCCGGAAACGATCCCCTTCACGACCCGAACGGACCAGGACGACACGGTGGTGGACTTCAAGCTCAGCCGGTTGGCGGTCTCAGCCATTGCGGTCATTGAGTAGCAGGCCGACTCTCCATACCGGGCAAACGGGGTACCTTCCCAAGGAGGTCTCCAGTCGTTTCACGCCCGAAACATCCCTCCCCGGTTTCAGCCCGGCATCGCGCCGATATTGCAGTGTACCCTCCATCGCCAGCAAAGCCATAACCCTACCCGGGTCGCACTATGGGCATACGAGGGGTATACGAGGGGTATACGAGGGGTATACGAGGGGTGTATAGGGGGATATTGGGAGCATCGCCCCCTGATCCGGTGGTGTCGCTTCGCTCGACCGCCGGCTACAGGCTCGCGTCGCTACGGGACAAAGGCTTGGCCCGGTTTTGGTCCTCCTCATCCCGGAGGGATGCCTGAGAATAGCCCAACGTTTCAACGGTGGGGACGCGAGACCGGCCGTTGGTCTGAACTTTGGGGCCATTTGACAGACCACATATTTTGACTTTAGAGTGGATAAAACACCGGGCTAACCGATAGTAGTTGTAAAATGAGGACATGAAAGCCGACCCGTCCCGTGATCCCGCCGCTTTGCGGCGCACCGCCGAGGCCAGTGTAAAGCGGCGTGCCGCCAACCCGCCACCACCTGGAGCCGATC
>JAPLUA010000426.1:15098-15800 GCA_026397855.1 Verrucomicrobiota bacterium
ACAAGACCGAACTGGAGATGCAGAACGAGGAACTGCTTGCGTCCCACGCCGAACTCCAAACCGCCTTGGAGCGCTACACCGACCTCTACGACTTCGCGCCGGTGGGCTACCTCACGTTGGGGCCAGACGGGGAAATCCGGCAGCTCAACCTCGCCGCCGCCACCCTCCTGGGGGAGGATCGTTCCCGCCTGGTGAACCGACGCCTGGGCCAATTCGTCTGCCTGACGGACCGGACCACCTTCGCCGCCTTTCTGAAAAGCGTGTTTGCCGCCCGGAACCCCGAAGCCTGCGAGGTGACGCTGTTGCCCGCCGCCGGGCCAGCGCCCGTCGTCCACATTGAGGCCGGCCTCACCCCGTCCGGGGAGGAGTGCCGGGCGGTCCTGACCAACATCACCGAGCGCAGACAGGGGGAGAAGGATCTCGAGACTGCCCTCGTCAAATACCGGACCCTCTTCGAACTGTTCCCGCTAGGCATCACCGTCGCGGACAAGCAGGGGAATATCGTCGAGGCCAACCGCATGGCCAACAAGCTCCTGGGGCTCTCGGCCGAAGAGCAACGCCAGCGCCACATCAGCGGGAAGGAATGGAAAATCATCCACCCCGACGGGACGCCGATGCCGGCGGATGATTACGCAAGCGTGCGCGCCCTGCGGGAACATCGCCTGGTCGAGAATGTCGAAATGGGCCTCGTCAAATCGGCCG
>JAPLUA010000403.1:0-526 GCA_026397855.1 Verrucomicrobiota bacterium
CGTGGTGATGAGCCTGGTAACCGCCGTGGATTGCTCGGCATAGTACTCCGTCTGGCGAAGCACCTTCACATTCAGGCGAGGGTCGGTGGTCAGCGCATCCTTAAACTCCTGGAAGGACTCCGGAGAACTGAGCTTCACATAGACGGACTGGAAGGTGTCCCCGCGGTTATAGGCGGCCTGCAAGACCCTGGCATCGGTCCAGATCTCCGACTCGGCCGTGCCGCCGCCTGCGGAGAAGATGCCGACGATCGGCCAATCGCGACGCCCTACACGCAGTTTGCCGCCCAGCTCCAGGCCCGTAAATTCCTTGGCCGCCCCCGTTCCGACAATCACCTCGTTCCTCCCCCAGTCAAACATCCTCCCCTCCACGAGCTTCAGGTTGTCCCGCACCTTGAGGGCCGGCCGCTCGACGCCGCGCATCGGCACGTTGGCGTCCGTAGTGGTGGCGCGTTTGGGAAGGTTGATGATGACGAACAGCTCGGGGGAGGAAAGGGAGCCCTCGGGTGTGCGTGCCACCCCGGGCGCA
>JAPLUA010000403.1:534-3330 GCA_026397855.1 Verrucomicrobiota bacterium
CGTGTGCTCTCGCGCACGAAGCCGCTGACCATCTCGGTGTTCGCGCCGCTGCGAAGCACAATCGCCGCATCGGGCGCGCCGGAAGCATTCAGGGTTTTCTGAAAGCCCGCCCCCATGGACAGCACCCCGACGAGCACCGCCACCACGCCGGCGATGCCGAAGACTGCCGCGCCCACCGAACCCAGCCGCTGGGGAATGCTCAGCAGGCCGAACTTGCTCACGGATGCAACCTGCGAAAGCCAATTGATCGGGCCCGCCATAGTCACATCCTCCGCAGAGCCTCGGCCACACGCAGCCGCATGGCCTGCAGCGCCGGAAAGATTCCCGCGACCAACCCGAGCGCAAGGCACAACGCCGCGCCCACCAGCACATCCAGCGTCGGAAAGAAGAACAGCGGCAGCATGCCGCCCGTCGGGTCGCCCCGCGAAATAATCAGGCACGCGAGCCCCAGCCCAAGCCCTCCACCCAGAACTGCCAGGACACAGGACTCCCCCAGCACCAACCCGAGCACCTGGGTGTTGGTGAAACCCATCGCTTTGAGCACCCCCAGTTCGCCGGTCCGCTCGCGCACCGACTGCGCCATGGTATTGCCGGCCACCAGCAGGATGGTGAAGAATACCGCGCTCAGTATCGTCGCCGTGATCAGTGTGATGTCGCCGATCTGCTTGGCCCACCCTTGCAGGAAAGCGCCCTCGGGTTCCGCCTTGGTCTCGGCTGCCGAGTTCTCGAATTCGGCATCCACCCGCTTGGCGACCTCCGCCGCCTCAGCCGGGTCCTTCACGCGCACGATGTACCAGCCCACTTGCCCCTTGCCCCACAGACGTGCTTCGTCGAAGTAGTCGTAGCGGAAGAACAGTTGCGTGGTGTCGGTGTTCTTCTCTTTCCCGTCGTAGATGCCGACGATCTCGAAATCCCAGAGGCGACTGCCGTCGGTCTTGGCATAGATGGAGGAGAGGATGGGCACCTTGTCGCCGACCTTCCAATGGAACCGGTCCGCGGTCTTGCGGCCAACGATGGCTCCCGTCCGCGTCTTGATCCAGGCCTGTTTCTCTTCCGACGAGACAAGGAACTCCGGATACATGTCCAAAAACTCCTCCGGCACGACGGGCATTTGCGGGAAGAAGTTCTTCGGATCCTGGTAGAGGCCGCCAAACCACGTCTGATGCGTCGCCGAAGCCACCCCGGGAATCCGCTCGATGCGCGCCTTGTAAAACTCCGGCAGGCTCTGGATGATCGAGACCTTGTGGCGCACCCAAAGCCGGTTCTGCCCGGCCAGGGTCACGCCGCCGGCCAGGGCCTGCTTGATCGCCGACAGGAACCCGAACAGAAGGAACGCCACGAGGATCGAAAGCAGGGTCAGCAGGGTGCGGACCTTCTTCCGCCTCAAATTGCTCCCGATCAGGTGGAGATACTTCACGGCACCCGCCTAGCCAGCCAGCGCCGCCTGCTGCGCGGCGAGCAATCTGCCCACGCCGACCTTGCCCAGGGCGAGCATCTCCGCCAGTTGAGATTCGCTGAACGTGGACTCTTCCCCCGTGCCTTGCAGCTCTATGAACTCGCCCGCGGCGGTCATGACGATATTCAAGTCCACTTCGGCGGCGACGTCTTCGGTGTAGCACAGATCGAGCAGGGCCCGTTTCGCGACCATGCCCACGCTGACGGCGGCGACGGCGTGGGGTAGGGGGCTTTCCTTCAGCTTGCCCTCGGCAAGCAGTTTCCGCATGGCCAGGGCCAGGGCCACATAGGCGCCGGTGATCGCCGCCGTGCGCGTGCCGCCGTCGGCTTGCAGCACGTCGCAGTCCACCCAGACGGTGCGCGTCCCCAGTTTGTCCAGGTCCAGGGCGGCCCGCATGGACCGGCCGATCAGCCGCTGGATTTCCTGCGACCGCCCGTCAATCTTCCCCTTGGTGATGTCGCGCTGTTTGCGCTGCAAGGTGGAGTAGGGGAGCATCGAGTATTCGGCGGTAATCCAGCCGCCGGTGACGCCCTGATCCTTCATCCAGCGCGGCACGGACTCCTCGATCGTCACCCCGCAAATGACCCGCGTATTGCCCCATTCAACCAGTGTCGAGCCTGTGGCATGGGGTGCGATGTTATTCTGGAAGCGCAGGGGGCGCAGTTGATCCGGCAAACGGCCATCGGCACGCGGTGCGGGAGGAGCGGATGTTGATGTTGGATGGGTCATGTATGGGCCGCATCCTAAGGAGCCCCTTCAACCAGGGCAACGACGAAATAACTGATACTTCCCCCCCCCCGGGTGCAAGACAGAATTCTTCAGGTCAGAATGAACCAATCTTGTGGGCACATTTGACAAACCAAAGCCGTCCTATTGACAAACCAAAGCCGTCCTATTGAGACGCCAAAGGCGTCGCTCATACCAGCCCAGGGCAACGCCCTGGGTTCATGGCCCCAAAAACCATCTGGAGCGCTGAAGGCGCGACTCATCCTCATCGGGGATGAAGCAGGCCGTTGGCCTGCAGCGACAAAACGGGCGATGAACCCAGGGCGTTGCCCTGGGCTGGTATGAAACAGGCCGTTGGCCTGAACACAAAGCCCTTTAGTTCCCAAATCCATTGGGCAGCAGGGCCTGGCCGTATAGCTATAGGGCTCCACATATACCTGAGGTGCTCCAACGCACCTACTGATAAGACCGCGGGATAGACGACACTGGGGGACCCCTCTCCCCGGCCCTCCCCTGCTGCAGGGGAGAGGGAGAAGCTTCTCCAGTTCCGGGTGTAGTGCATGCCGGGGACTCCTCAGTATACTCCAGCTTCCGAAGAATTCTGTCTTGCACCC
>JAPLUA010000114.1 GCA_026397855.1 Verrucomicrobiota bacterium
TTCGCCGGCGTGGTGTGGAGGACCTCCTCCTCGATGCCGCGCGTCAGCGGGACGGCGTTCAGGTAGCCCACCGACCCGACGCGGAAGGGAGCCAGCGAATGGTCGAGGCTGCTTTCGCGCTGGAGATGAACGGCGCGCTGTTCGCGCTCCACGCGGTGCGCCGTCTCCTCCGCCGGTTCGGGCGGGGCCATGCGGAGCTTGGGAGCCGGTTCCGGTGGGGGGGTCATGCCTTATCCTCGATCGCCGTTGCAGATTGCTCACCCGGTTCCTCGGATGGGAGGGCAGGCTCATCCCACACCTTGATCGGCTCGTAAAAGGTATTCCGCTGCACGGGCGTGCATCCGGTCTCGCGGATGGCCTTGATCATTTCGGCCTCCGTCTGCAGTTGGGGCGATTGCGCGCCCGCCATGTGGAAAATGTGCTCCTCGATGATGGTCCCATGCAGGTCGTCCGCGCCGTAGCTCAGCGCCACCTGCGCCAGCGGCGATGGTGCGCAGGGCGTCGTAGCCGGTCGGCGGTTTGTCCACCGGTATGTCGTTGTCCTCGGGGTGGTAAGGCAGCGGGACGAACCCCACGAACCCGCGCGTCTCGTCCTGCAAGGCCCGCAACTGGCGCAGGTGATCCACGCGGTCCGCGAGCGACTCGACGTGGCCGTAGAGCATGGTGCAGGTGCTGCGCCCCCCGAGCCGGTGCCACGACCGGTGGACATCGAGGTATTCCTCGGCGGTTTCCTTGCCGCGGGCGATGACGTTGCGGACTTCCGGGTGGAAGATCTCCGCGCCGCCGCCGGTGAGCGAATCGAGGCCGGCCGCCTTCAATGCTTCCAGCGTCTGTGCCAGCGGCTTCTTCGCCAGCCAGGCCAGGTGCAGGATCTCGATGGCGGTGAAGCATTTGAGCTGCAGCCGGGGATCCAGCGCGCGCAGGGCCTGGAGCATGTCGGTGTAGTAGCTGAACGGCAGGGAGGGGTGCAGCCCGCCGACGATATGCAGCTCGGCGATCCCCAACCGCAGCGCCTCGCGCGCCTTGCCCACGATCTCCTCGATGCTGAGCTGGAAGCCGTCGGCATCACGCTTCTTGCGGGCGACGGAGCAGAACTGGCAGCTCAGGATGCAGTAGTTCGAGTAGTTGATGTAGCGGTTGATGATGTAGCTGGCCCGGCGGCCCACCTTGCGCCGCCGGGCGAGGTCGGCGATCGCGCCCACGGCATTGAGATCCTTGCTCTCGAACAGGCGCAGCGCGTCGGCCTCAGAGATCCTCTGGCCGGCGGCAACCTTGTCGTAAAGGTCACGGAGTTGGCTGTGCTGGACGAAAAACTGCACCGAATAGCATTAACAGAACGGGCTGGTTTGGCAAATTGATATGTCACCCATCGGAGGCGTCATTCCCATCCCGGCCCGAATTCCCGCCCGAATTCGTTGTCTAAAATGCGGCTGTCAGGTATCATCCCCCCGGATTGCCCTGAAAGACTGATGAGCAAGTTGCTGTTAATTGACGACGAGGCTGACCTGCGCTACTCGTTCCAGCGGATCTTTGATTCGCCCGAGATCGAGCTGACCACCGCGTCCAGCGGCGAGGAGGGTCTGCGCATCATCCCCAAACTCAAGCCCGACCTGGTGATCATGGACATCCGCATGGCCGGGATCAACGGGCTGGAAACGCTCCGCCGCATCCGCCAGATGGATTCCAAGCTCCTGGTCATCCTGATGACCGCCTATGGCACCACGCAGATGGCTATCGAGGCGATGAAGTTGGGGGCCTACGATTACCTGCTCAAGCCGTTCGACGTGCCCAAGCTCAAGGAGATCGTCGCCAACGCCTTGAAGGCCGCGCGCGACATGACGCAGGTGGTATCCTACCAGCCGCTGCTCGAGGAGGAGGACTATGAGCAGGGCATCGTCGGACGGAGCGAACCCATGCAGCAGGTCTTCAAGCTGATTGGCCAGCTCGCCGTCTCGGATGCTACCGCGCTCATCACGGGCGAGAGCGGCACCGGCAAGGAACTGGTAGCCCGGGCGATTTATCATCATAGCAACCGGAGCCAGCAGCCGTTTCTGGCTGTCAACTGTGCGGCCATCCCGGAGCAACTGCTGGAGAGCGAGCTGTTCGGCTACGAGCGCGGCGCCTTCACCGGGGCGGCGACGCAGCGCATCGGCAAGTTCGAGCAGTGCAACCACGGCACGCTCTTCCTGGATGAGATCGGCGACATGACGCCGGCCACCCAGACGAAGATCCTGCGCGTGCTGCAGTCCGGCACCTTCGAGCGCGTCGGGGGCAACGTGCAGATCCGCGTGGACGTGCGGATTATCGCCGCGACGAACCGGGCGCTGGAGCAGGCCGTGGCGGCGCGGCAGTTCCGCGAGGATCTCTTCTACCGCCTCAACGTGGTGCGCATTCAAATGCCGCCGCTGCGCGAGCGCCAGGGCGACATCCGGCTGCTGGTGAACTATTTCCTGAAGGCCTTTGCCAAAGGGCAGCAGCGCGCGCCCAGGTCCATCGCGCCCGGGGCCATCCGTCTGCTGGAGAAATACCATTGGCCGGGCAACGTCCGGGAGCTGGAGAACATCATCCGCCGCGCGCTGGTGGTGGCCAAGGGCGATGCCATCCTGGCGGACGACCTGCCGGCGGAGGTGGTCGGGCAGGGGGTCGCGGGCGGTTCGCGCGCGCTGGAGCCCGGGGCGGCCGGTGAGGGGGCTGTCGAGGATGTGGCACGGTTGGCGAGGCAGTTGTTTGCGTGGGCGCGGCGCGACCCGAAGATGAAAGTCATCCCGGCCGTCGAGCGCGAGCTGGTGATCCAGGCGCTCAAGGAGGCCGGCGGCAACCAGGTCCACGCCGCGAAGCTGCTGGGCATCACCCGCGCGACCCTGCGCAAGCGCATCGAGAAGTTCCAGATTGAAAGGGAGCTGAGCATCAAATGACCCCTCCCATGACCGAGCCAAGCCTTTTGCTCTTGATCCCGGCGTATAACGAGGAACGCCGCATCGAACCCGTGCTGCGGGACTACGGGCGCTATTTCAAGGAAAACTACCACGGCAAGTTTCAGCTCGTGGTGGTCCTCAACGGCTGCAAGGATGACACCATCGGCGTGGTGCGGCGGGTGACGGCGGATTATCCGGCGATCAGCGCGATCGAGTTTTCCGAGGCCATCGGCAAGGGGGGCGCGTTGATCGAAGGGCTCAGGCTGGCCCCGCTGGCGGACCTGATCGGCTATGTGGACGCCGACGGCGCGACCCCGCCGCACGCCTTTCATGACCTGGTCAAACACATGGGCGGGGTGGACTGCGTCATCGGCTCGCGCTGGCTGCCGGGGGCGGTGCTGCATGTGGAGCAGAGCGGGCGGCGGCAGTTCGCCAGCCGGGTGTTTCACCTGGTTGTGCAGGGGCTGTTCTGGATGAACATCCGGGACACGCAATGCGGCGCCAAGGTGATGCGGCGTGAGGCCGTGGATAAGGTGCACTCGTCGCTGCGCATCGCCGACATGGCGTTCGACATCAACCTGCTCTATTCCCTCAAGCACGCCGGCTACCGCATCCGCGAGGTGCCCACCGAGTGGACGGATAAGATCGGGTCGAAGGTCACCCTGGTCGGGACTTCGCTGGTGATGTTCCTTTCCGTGGTGCGAATCCGCCTGATCTACTGGCCGTGGCTCTACCGCTTGCTGCGTCCGCTCCGCCCGCTGGAGGGCTGGGTTTACGGGAAGTTGAGCGCGCCGCCTCCGCGCAGGGGGCCGGATAAGACCTGAGTCCACGGTCCTCAGTCGAATCTGGGTTCGATCAGGGGCACGCCGGGATGGGCGGCGCATCTTTGACTTTGGACTCAGGACTTTGGGCTTAGGACTCCCGCTTCTTGCTTGCCGCCGCCCCAGGTGTACCAGGCGCAGATGGCCAGGAGCAGGAGGTTGGCGGAGCCCAGCACTTTGATGACGGTAATCGGGGAGTCGTGGAATTGGGTGAGGGCGAAGGCGTAGCCGACAGCCAGGAGACACAGCGCCGGGACCACCTTGAAGAGGGAGTGGGCAAGCAGGTTATTGAGGAGGACGTTGCCCAGCGCCAGCGGGACGACCGCCCAGGCATACCACGGGAGCAGCGCGGTGGCCTGCTGGACGTAGCTGGGCTTGAACATGAACTTCACCACCCACGGTCCCAGCACCCACAAACCCATCGCCCCGCCGCCGGCAAAAATCAGGGTCCCGAGCAACACCACGCTGACGAGGTCGGTCTTCTGGGCCTTGGCCTTGGCATGAACGAGCTTCGGGAACATCACCGTTGCCAGGGGGCCCACCAGCCACATCGAGGCGCGCGAGAGCGTTCCGGCGCTGACATAGAAGGCCGAGGTGCTCTCGCTGAAGCTGGCGCGGACGAACATGGTGTCCGCGGTCAGCAGAAACTGAAACACGCCAAACCCCAGGGTCAGGGGTATGACCTGGCGCAGCAGGCTGGACCAGTCGAAGGGCACGGGGGACGGCAGCCAGAGGGACCGGGTGGGCCAGATGGCGAAAACCAGCGCCAGGAAGAGGCCTCCCACCATTCCGATAATCATGCCTGGCGCATACCAGTGCAGCACCAGGACCGCGAGCGCGGCGATGCCCATGCGGCCCACGCCGTTGGCCATCATGCTCCAGCCCATCCAGAAGAAGCTCTGCTGCCCTTGCAGCACCCCGTAGAACATCGGCAGCCACACGGTGAACAGAAGGACAGGCATCGTCAGCCAGAGCGCCATGGGGTTGGAAATCTTCCACTGCTGGAGGATTGTGCCCTGGAACAGGAATACGATGCCGACCCCCACCAGCCAGACCAGGAAGGTTCCCAGCCATGCGGCGCGGATCAGGCCGGACAGCTCGTGCTCGCGGCGGAGCGCCAGCGCCTGCGCCGTCTGCTGGGCCACCACCATCTGCAACGGCATTGCCGGGATGAACATTGCGACCGCCAGGAACGTTCCAAACTGCCCATACTCCGCCTCCGGGATGGCCTTGGACAGGAAATGCACCGCGGTCATGAAGAGTCCGCCTGCGATGGTGGCGAACATGAGCCAGCCGCTCTGTCGGAAGAACGAGGCGTGTTGCGCCGTGGCGGACGCGCGCGCGGTTTCGGTTTTTTCAGCCGGCATGGGATTTGGGGAGGATAAGGGCGGTCAGGTTTAGCAGAAGGATTGCAGGAATTGCAGCAGCAGATCCTTACCGCGTTCGAGCGAGCTCAGAGAAATCCATTCATCCGCCGTATGCGCCTGCGCGATGTCGCCGGGTCCAAAAACCACGCTGGGGATGCCGCCGTGCCCGAGCACCGACGCGTCACAGAAGTAGCGCACGCCGGCCGCTTTGCGCTGGCCAACGCTGTTTAGAAAGCGCGCCACCAGCGGAAGTCGTGGGTCCGTTTCCATCGGCGGGCAATGGGGCAGCTTGTCATGCACGTAAACCACCGCCAGGTTTTTCCGGCGCAGGACAGCGTCCAGCTCGCGCCGGACACCGGCTTCGGTCTCCCCGGGCAGGGTGCGCCGGTCAATGAGAATGGTGCAGCGATCCGGGACAATGTTGGGCTGGGTTCCGCCGCGAATGGCTCCGACACTGACGGTCGCGCAGCCCAGCAGCGGATGGCGGCGACGGCGCAGCTCCCGGGCGTAGGTGGTTTCCAGCAGATCCACCACGCGGGCCATCTCATGCACGGCGTTGCGCCCCAGCTCCGGCCATGATCCGTGAGCCGATTTGCCCCGGGTCTCCAGCTTCATCCACAAGGTGCCTTTGTGCGCGGAAACCACCTGCAAGCAGGTGGGTTCGCCAACAATGGCCAGGCTGGCCCGCAGGCCGCCGGCAACCAGGGCCCGCGAGCCGGCCTGGCCATGCTCTTCATCCACCAGGGCGGCAAAGACGATTTCCGTGTCCGCCGGCCGCTGCCCGGCCCCCGCCAGTTCGCACAGCGCGGTCAGCATGGCGGCCACGGAGCCTTTGGTATCGCAGGCGCCACGGCCATGGAGACGCCCGCCACGCTTCACCGGCACAAATTGCCCGTCAGCGGCGTTCACGGTGTCCATGTGCGGAGCCAGCAGGAGCCGCTGCCGCACCTTGCCCCGGGGCGAGAGGCGCGCCAGCAGGTTGGATCGGCCCGCGGCCACGGGCTGGAATTCGACATCGAGCCCGGCCTGGGCCGCGGTGGCGGCCAGAAAATCCGCGACCCGCTGCTCCCCTGCGCGTGGATCCTGAGCCGGCAGGAAAGCCGGGTTCACGCTGGGCAGCGCAATGAGTTCGCGCAGAAGCTTCTCAGTCTTCGTCATGCTGTTTCCTGTAGGGAAATGAAGGCAAGAGCCTAGGCCATCAGACCGCCCCTGTCGAGCACGGAACCAGGAAAACAGCAGGAACACCCAGGATGGATTCAAGTAACCGTAGCCGCCAACGGCAGTTGGCGTACTATTTCTTCGCAGCACAAATCAGCGCCAACTGCCGTTGGCGGCAGCGGTTTGCCGCGGTTTTGCTTGCCCGGCTGCCGGCCAGCAGGTAGAAGAAAACAGCTGGCAGAGTGCCAACCTACTATGAGCCAACATGCGAAGAGTTCGAACGGAAGCTTTCATCCGCTGAGCGCGCCGGATTTCCTGCCGCTGACCCAGCTGCGCGACCTGCAGTTGCAGCGCCTGAAGGCGATTGTCCGGCGCGCCTACGACCGGGTGGCGCTCTTCCGCCAGCGGATGGACGAGCGGGGTGTGAAGCCCGAGGACGTCCGGGCGCTGGACGACATCATCCAGCTTCCCTTCGCGCAGAAGAGCGACCTTCGGGACACCTATCCCTTCGGCCTGTTCGCCAGCCCGATGAAGGAGGTTGTGCGGCTGCACGCCTCGAGCGGCACCACCGGCAAGCCGATCGTGGTGGCCTATACCCGGGAAGACATCCAGGTCTGGACCAACGTGATGCTCCGCAGCTTTGCCGCCTGCGGGCTCCATGAAGGCGACATCATCCAGAATGCCTACGGCTATGGCCTGTTCACGGGCGGGCTGGGAGCCCATTACGGGGCCGAGGCGCTCGGTGCCACGGTCATCCCGATTTCCGGAGGGAACACCCAGCGCCAGCTGATGGTGATGAAAGACTTCGGCGTCACGGCCATTTGCTGCACCCCCAGCTATTTCCTCCACCTGATTGACCAGGCTCCGGAGGTGGGCGTCAACCTCAAAGAGCTGCCGCTGCGCGCGGGCGTCTTTGGTGCCGAGCCGTGGACCGAGTCCATGCGCCGCCGCATCGAGGCCGACAGCGGCATCAAGGCCTACGACATTTACGGCCTGTCCGAAATCATAGGCCCGGGCGTGGCGATGGAATGCCAGTGCCAGGCCGGGCCGCACATCTTTGAGGACTACTTCTACCCCGAAATCATCAACATCAAGTCCGGCAAGCCGTGCGCCGACGGGGAGGAGGGCGAACTGGTGTTGACGACCCTCGGCAAGAGCGCGATGCCGATGATCCGCTACCGCACGCGCGACATCACGACGCTCACATCCGAGGCCTGCGAGTGCGGCCGCACCCTGCGTCGCATCAAGCGCATCGGGCGCCGCGCGGACGACATGTTCATCATCCGGGGCGTCAACGTCTATCCGTCGCAGATCGAGACCGCCCTGCTCAAGGTCGAGGGCGCGCTGCCGCATTACCAGATCGTCCTGACCCGCGAAAAGGACCTGGACGTGATGGAGGTCCAGGTCGAAGTCACCCCGGAGGTCTTCGGCGACACCGTCGGCGCGCTCGAGCAACTGCAGAACAACCTCGCCAAGTCCATCGAGTCCACCGTCGGCGCCCGCGCCACCGTGCGCCTGGTCCAGCCGCGCACCATCCAGCGCAGCGAGGGCAAGGCCAAACGAGTCATTGATCAGCGCAAAATGTAACCCAAGGACACCCTATGAAAGTCAAGCAGCTCTCCCTTTTCCTCGAAAACCGGCCCGGCGCCATCAGCCGCCCCGTCAAGCTGCTCTCGAAGGCGAAGTTCAACATCCTCACCCTCAACCTCGCCGACAGCCAGCAGTTCGGCATCCTCCGCTGCGTGGTGCGCGACTGGCAAAAGGCCAAGGAACTCTTGGAGAACGAGGGGTTTGTGGTCAGGGTCACCGACATGGTCGCCATCGAAGTGGCCGACAAGCCCGGCGGCCTGGCCGCCATATTGGCCGTCCTCGAAAAGGCGCGCGTGAACCTTGACTATATGTACGGGTTCACCCTCAAGAACGAGGGCCGGGGGCTGCTCGCCTTCCGGTTCGACGACCCGGACCGCGCCATTGCCGCCCTCAGCAAGAAGGGCATCACCCCCGTCGGAAGCGAAGATCTGTTCAAGCGGCTGGACGGTTGAATCCCGCCCTCCCCAACCGCAGGCTGAGGCGGGGAAGGGCCGTGCCTTGGTGTATGAAAGCGTGGGGTGGGCTGCTCAACCCATCCCGTCGGGTCAGGGGACCCGGCCTACACGAATACCACGCCTTGTAGGCCCGGTGCCCTCAACGGGCGGGCCGCGCTCTTTTCACGCTGGCGAAGTCGTCCCTGGAGCTTCTTCCCAATAGCGGGCCTTTGCCCCGATGACATGGCGGATCCCG
>JAPLUA010000241.1 GCA_026397855.1 Verrucomicrobiota bacterium
CCCCTCAACCGCCAGCTACAACGGCGGCGTGGTGGATGATGGCGGCGTCACCGGCAGCCAATCCGGCATCGGCTTCGCGACGACGGGCAACGGGCTCACGTTCAACATCGAGTTCTCCCCGGCGGCGGACGATCTCAGCGGTACCGTGCTCCTGGTGGAAATCGGCGGTACCGCCAACGGCACGGGGCTTTACCTGGTGGATGGCGTTCCCACCTTCGTCAGCAAGCAGGGCTCAGGTGACGTGCGCGTGCCGGAGTTCGCGCTGCCGACGCCCGACCTGGATTTCGCGGACCAGGCCGGCGGTGTCAACAGCGTCGGCGTGGTCGCCGCGCAAAGCGATTTCGGCGTGCTGAGCGCCGGACAGACCTACACGGTGGCCCTGACCTTGGATCAGGCGAGCCGGTTCCAACTCGGCGTCGAATCCAATGGCGCGGTGACCACAAACAACTTCACGGTCACGGGGACGATTGGAAACTGGGCGGGAAACAGCACCCTCTCGGTGGGCACGTTCTCGAGCAAGGGCAACGTGGGGGGGTTGGCGGGGGCGAATGCCAGCAACAATCTCGGCGCCCCGTGGGACGTGGACCTTGCCAAACCTTTTGCCGGAACCATCCTGCGGGCCCTGTATTGGAACGCTAGGGCTTCGCTGACAGCCGTCACCAACCTCGCTCCGTGGGAGGTGAACCTGACCGTCATGGCGTCCTCGGCAATCCCGGGCTGGCCGGCAACGAACGCGATAGATGGCAACCCGGGCACGGTCTGGTCCTCATCGGGCCACGGAGCGGTATCCGACGCGGTGGAATGGCTCATGGTGGATTACGGGCAGGTGATTCCCATGACCGGCGTGAGCATCACTCCGCGGCCCGGCGGCGGGTGCTGGCCGGCGGATTACCGGATCGAGTATTCAACCGACGGCTTCACCTGGAGCACCGTGCCGGGAATGGACTTCACCGACCAGACGGCTCCGCCGGGCACTCTCTCCCTCGCTTTCGGCAATTCGATCATCGCCCGCGGCCTGCGGCTTTACGCCACCAGGCTCAGCTCGGACGGCTCTAATTACTACCTCCAGATCGCCGAGTTCAAGGCGCTGGGAGTCGAGCGCTGGGCCAGCCCGGCGGAGCTGCGGGGCAAGAAGGTCATCGGGGCCGGCCAGTACACAGCCATCAACCCCGACGACCCGGATGCCCCCACGCCGAAGTTCCTGGCCAACAACCCCGATTACCTGGCCAACCATCCGTTCGACGGCATCTCGATACAGGTGCCGGTGGATCTGGCCTGGTGTACCAACCAGGGCTTGATCAGCCAATCGGCCTACGGGTTGAACCAGCTAACGATGACCCGGCTGGCGATTCCCTATTCGGCCGTGCAGGCGGCGGTGGCCGATCTGCAACGGATTTCGTGGGGGCATTTGACCGATAACTTCCTCTGGTACGGTCTCTGGGACGCATCGCAATGGGGCGATAATGACACGCGCTATCCGGTGGACCCCGCCAGCGCAAGCGACTGGACGAACGTGACGCGCAACGCGGCCTTGTGCGCGCGCATCTGCCGCGAGGCGAACCTCAAGGGCTTCACGATGGACACCGAGCAGTATTCCAATTACGAGAGCGGGGAGCCCTATCCCTTCGGCAAGGGGACGCCGGAGGTATGGCGTCAGCGCGGCCAGCAATGGATCCAGGCGGTGCAGGCC
>JAPLUA010000536.1 GCA_026397855.1 Verrucomicrobiota bacterium
TCTGCGTTAAAATTGGGGGTCGCTTTGGTTGCGGCTCCGCCGCACTGCGTTCTTTGCGTTCTTTTGCGGCCATTTCAACTGCGTCTTTTAGGTTCAACGTTGGGAACCAGCGCCCACAGGGCGAAAAGTCCCGGAGGGATGGGTGACGGGTCGGGCAGGGTTTCAGAGAAGGCTGGCACCCCTGCCGGGGTGCATGGGAGGTTGAATCGGGTTACCGGTGGTGTCGCTCGTGCCTCGCTCAACCACCGGCTAATGGCTGGGATGCCTCCGGCATCAGCAACTCCGGCCGAATTATTCCGGAGAAGTGTTGCATCCGCTCCACAGCCGACCCATGTTCGCCACCCCGCCGCAATCATTCTTTCACTTCAGGAAGTAATTGCGCTGTTTCTCGCTGATGGGCAGCGCCAGCCGGTCCATCACCTGGAGCATGTCCTCCCAGACACGGCGCTTCTCGCTCGGTGCCTGGTTGCGCAGCAGGTAAGCCGGATGATACGTCGGCATCAGCGGGATGCCCCGATAGGTCTTCCATGTCCCCCGCAGCTTCGTAATGCCAATCGTCTTGCCCAGCAACCCCTCCACCGCCGTCGCGCCGAGAGCGACGACCACCTTGGGCCGGATCAAATCAATCTGCTCGTGCAGGAAAGGAATACAGGTTTGCATCTCCTCCGGCGTCGGCTTGCGGTTCCCCGCGGACTGCCCGGGGGTGTCGGGCCGGCATTTCAGGATGTTGGCGATATAGACCGCGTCGCGGCTCAACCCCATGGCCTGAATGATCTTGGTGAGCAACTGGCCGGCCTTGCCGACAAACGGCTCGCCCTGCTCGTCTTCGTCGGCGCCCGGCGCCTCGCCGATAAACATGAGCTCCGCCTCGAGGCTGCCCACCCCGAACACGACCTTCCTGCGCGACGATGCCAGGTGCGGGCACTTGACGCATGCCTCGACCCGCTGCCTTAAATCCGTGAACGCCGCCGCCTTCGTATCGGGGCTGATCGCCGCCGGGGCGGCCGCCGCAGGCATTTCGCCCGGCAATGACAGGGCCGGCGCCGGCTCGGTCACGGACCTCCGCTCGACCGGCGTGGCGGGTGGAGGCGGCGATTGCGCCAAGGGCCTTCCGGCCCCCGGGGGCATGGAGGTTTGGGGGATGGCGGGGCCTCGCGCAGGCGCTGCCGGCAGCGGTTGGCCCAGCGCGGACAGGGTTGCGGGCGTAACCTCGCCAAAACGAACCCCGCGCGACTTCAGCTCCTGGAGATGCTGAATTGCGGCGTCGAGCAATTGATCGTACACGGCGGCACCATACGTTGACCGTGGCGCTCGCGCAAGAACAGGGGGGATTGGCCGCTTCAACCCAGTTGCCTTTAGCCCCGCCCCACGCTACATATTCCCCATGGCACTCCTCATCAAGAACGGCGAAATCATCACCGCCAGTGAACGCTACACGGCCGACATCTGGTGCGAAGGCGAAACCATCACCCGCATTGCTACACGGCCGACATCTGGTGCGAAGGCGAAACCATCACCCGCATTGACCGCAACATCGCGCCCCCGCCTGGCGCCGAGGTCATTGATGCGAGCGGCAAATACGTCTTCCCCGGCTTCATTGACCCGCACGTCCACATTCACCTGCCGTTCATGGGAACCTTCGCCAAGGATACCCACGAGACCGCCAGCAAAGCCGCGCTCGTCGGCGGGACCACCACGTTCATCGAGATGATCTGCCCGGCGCGGGCGGATGGGCCGATGGAATCGTTCGAGCTTTGGCTCGGCAAAGCCCAGGGCCAGAGCGCCTGCGATTTCACCTTCCACATGGGCCTGGGCCGCTACGACGACCAGGTGGAGCAGGAGATGGACGGGATCGTCAAACGCGGCGTCAGCAGCTTCAAGATCTTCCTCGCCTACAAGGGCGCCTTCGGGCTCAGCGACGAGGAGCTTTACCGGACCCTGCGCCTGGCCAAGAAGCTCGGGGTCATCACCACCGCCCACTGCGAGAACGCCGACCTGATCGTTGAACTCCAGCAGAAGCTCGTCGGCGAGGGCAAGACCGGCCCGGAATGGCATCACGAGAGCCGGCCGCCGTTGGTCGAGGCGGAGGGGGTGCATCACCTCATGACCTTTGCCCGGCTGCTCGATGCCCATGTCTATGTCGTCCACACCAGTTGCGAAGAGGCCGTGCGCGAGGCAGTCAACGGCAAGCTGGGCGGCGTCAAGGTCTGGATCGAGACCCTGATCCAGTACCTGGTCACCGACAAGACTTTCGCCGAGCGGCCCGATTTCGAAGGGGCCAAGTATGTCATGTCGCCACCCCTGCGCGACAAGCGCAACCAGGATCTCCTGTGGAACGGCCTGCGCGACGGCTTTATCAGCACGCTGGCAACCGATCATGCGCCCTTCGACTTCGCCACGCAGAAGCGCATGGGTATAAAGGACTTCACCAGGATCCCCAATGGCATCCCCTCGCTCGAGGATCGCATCAACGTCTTCTACACCTATGGCGTCAAGCGCGGACGATTGGACCTGCACCGTTTCGTGGACACCGCCAGCACCCGTGCCGCGAAGCTGTTTGGCTTGTTCCCGCGCAAAGGCACCATCCAGCCCGGCAGCGATGCCGACCTCGTCGTCTATGACCCGGGCTACCGCGGCACGATCTCGGTCAAGACCCAGCTCATGAACGTGGATTACAACCCGTTCGAGGGCATGGCCATCGAGGGCCGCCCCAGCGCGGTGACGGTACGCGGCCAGGTCGCCGCCCGCGACGGGAAGTTCGTCGGGCAGGTTGGCCGGGGCAGATTCCTCGAGCGCGAGCCGAGCCATTTCTAAGGGACCTGTGCCGCAGACCCACTGAAGCATCGATGCGACCCGTATGCGGCCGATCCGGAATCGTAGCGCAGACTTTCAGTCTGCTGTATCGCAGGTTTTCAACCTGCCAACGCCCGGACGAATCCAATGCGCCTGCGCGCGACCTACGCTCAGCCGATTGCAAATCGGCGATACAGCAGACTACAAGTCTGCGCTACACGGTTGCTGCCCGGTCGCGAAACGGGCCGCCAATGTGCCAGGCCGTGTCTGGTAGCGCCTCGCAGGGCGAAGATTAACCCTATGCCGCAACCGGATATCCAACCAGAGCCGCAAGAGGTTAAGGCCCGTGCCGTAGGGCATGAGTCGGTTTCGCCCGCGGCGCCCGGCGAACCGTCCGCGCTCAAGGACCAGGTCAAGGCCTTCTGGAACCGGGAGAGCTGCGACACCTGGCAGGCGCAATCGGAGAAGTTCAGCCGCGAATACTTCGAGCAGATCGAACAATGGCGCTACCGGGACCAGCCGTTCATCCATTCGTTTGCCCAGTTCACGCGGTATCGAGGCAAGCGCGTGCTGGAGGTGGGCTTTGGCGCGGGCACCGATTTCATCCAATGGCTGCGGGCCGGCGCGCGGGTGTCGGGCATTGACCTGACCGAGGAGGCGCTGGCCAACGTCAGGCAGCGCGTCGAGGTTTACAGCCTGCCGCAGCCGGAGGGCCTGCAAGTGGCCGACGCGGAGAGCCTGCCATTCCCCTCGAACACCTTTGATCTCGGCTACTCCTGGGGCGTGCTCCACCACACGCCGAACACCGGAAAAGCCCTGGCCGAACTGGTGCGCGTTGTGCGCCCCGGCGGCGAGATCAAGATCATGCTCTACAACCGACGCGGCATGTATGCCTGGAAGATGTGGGTCAAACATGCCCTGCTCAAAGGCCGGCCGTGGAAAAGCCTGCGCTGGGTCCTCTGGAACCACGTCGAGAGCATCGGCACCAAGGGCTACACGGAAAAGGAGGTGCGGCAGATGCTCGCGCCGCTGGGCGTGACGGACATCCGCATGGAACCGTTTATCACCAGCAATGACCGCATTATGCGCGCGGGCACAGCCGCCCGCCTGGGGGATCTCCTGCTCGCTTCCATCCTGGCCCTGACCGGCAAACGCCTGGCCTGGTTCCGCGGCATCTCGGCGCGGAAGTCAGCGAGGTAGGGGCCTCTCGGCCGCTTTATGTCGAGGATGACAAGGTAATTTGGAATGTAACCCAGAACGACGTAGAGGGACTGATCGAGAAACCCGAAGCCTCCTCGCTTCCCAACCACCGCCAAAGTAGATCTCCGGCTCAGAGAATACAGTGGCCCGGGGTTCTAAAGGCCGATGGGCGTGATTAGTTTAACGCCGGGAAAACAGGTTCTAACTCGGTCGGGATCCCGAGTCGCCAGGTGCAAGCCTTCGGATTGAGCGTGCGCCCCAATTAGAAAGTCCGGGAGCGGCACCTTGGATTCGAGTTTCTTACCTTCTCGCTTGAGCCGGTCCAAATAGACGCGGAAGGCTTTTGCCGCAGGGACGGCCGCCGACACCGGGAGATTCTGCAAGATCATTCCAAAACGCTCTAGCAAACGTGGAACAGCGTCAGGGTTAACCGCTCTAACGCTAGCCTCGCTGATGGTGACGGTGTTGGCCACAGCGCCTTCACCACCCACTGCAGAGGCAATTAGCTCTTTCGCCCAATCATGCCAAGGGCTGTCTGGGTCACGCGCGTCAATAAGGACACTCGTATCAAAGAGAATCATCCCCGGGTTTCCTGCTTAATCTGGTCCCAGGATTGAGTGAACCGCAGCCGGCTTGCCTCAATTGCTTCGAGGGCTTGCGCCTTGGTCATCCTGGTTGGCCTCCGCGGAGGGGCAACGCGCCGTAGGTTGATCTGATCAGGGCTGAGAACTTGGGGCTCGTAGTAATCACCAGGGTGAAGGACCGTAAGCTTGAGGCGCTTGCCTTTATCTACTTTGACAGCATACATGGCTGGGCAATTTCTCACGGTTGTTTCGCCGCCGCAAGCCTTTTGGAAAATGCCTTTTGCGCGCGGGCACAGCCGCCCGCCTCGGGGATCTCCTGCTCGCTTCCATCCTGGCGCTGACCGGCAAACGCCTGGCCTGGTTCCGCGGCATCTCGGCACACAAATTGTGACGCGGGGCGGACGCCGGATCGGAGGTCAGCGCTAGACCACGCTGCTGAGGATGATGCGTGTTATGCTCAGTTTGCCAAGGGGTGAGCCCCTGAATCTATGAAGGGACGCCGAAAACGAAACGGGCGCAGCCAGCGAAGGCTGCGCCCGGATAAGGCAGCTTGCGAGCCCGTTACTCTTGCTGAGGCGAATCCTGCGACGGGGGCGGGCCATCGCCCGGAGGCGGACCGCCGAATCCACGCGGGCCATGACCCTGGCCGCGCATGCCGGGACCGCCGCGACGGGGAGGCAGGAACTCGTCGGCGGTAAGCTGCCCGTCGCCGTTCTTATCCAGCGTCTTCAGCGCGGCGGGAGCGTTGGCCAGCTCGTCCGCATCAATGACGCCGTCGCTGTTTGCGTCCAGCGCGGCGATGATCGGCGGGGCGGGCGGGCAGTTGGTGCCGCCACCGAAACCGGCTCCGGGAGGCGGGCCTTGCGGATGCGACCGGCCTTGCCCGTCAGCACCCTCAGGGCGGGGCGGGAACTGAGCTTGCCGTCGCCATCCTTGTCGAGCGTCTTCAGGGCGGGGGCGGCATTGGCCATTTCATCCGTATCAATGACCCCGTCGCGGTTCGCATCCAGCACCTGGATGAAGGGCGGGGGCATGCGATGGCCCCGCATGCCGGGACCGCCCGGCGGCGCCACGTCGTTGGTTTGAGCAGTTGCCATCCACGCCGTCGAACCGAGCGCCAGCGCGGCGACCATGAGTTTGGATATGTTCTTCATATAACCTTTCGTTGCATTTGACTTTGTTCGCCGCCACCGCCCGCACCGGACACGATGCGGAAAGGGAAACGGTCGCAGCACAAATTCATCTTCATTACATAGGTAATAGACTCCGCGATTGTTAAGGCTTCATGTGGGGGCGGGCGGAGAATTGTTAAGAAAGTGTAAAAGTGACAGCCAATCGGCCGGGCGGCTGGTAAGTTCTCCACCAGAAGAAATTTATGAGCGCAGCCAATTCATCCGCCAAACCGCCCCCGGGCGCGGGGAACACCGGCCGGACCCGCGTGCTGGTGATTGATGATGACAAGAAGCTGTGCCGGCTAATCGCCGATTACCTGTCACCGATGGGCTATGACGTCTCCACGGTCCACACCGGCCCCGAAGGCGCCGAGCGGGCGACGGCCGAACCCTGGCACGCCGTGCTCCTGGACGTGATGCTGCCGGGCATGGACGGCTTCGAGGTGCTGAAACAGATCCGGCGGCAGTCGGATGTGCCGGTGCTGATGCTGACCGCGCGCGGCGACGAAGCGGACCGGATCGTGGGGCTGGAGATCGGCGCCGACGATTACCTGCCCAAGACCTTTTCAACGCGCGAGCTGCTCGCCCGGCTGCGGGCGGTCACGCGGCGCGCGACGCGACCGGCGGGGCCCCCCGGCACCGAATCGCCGCCGGAGCTGGTTGTGGGCCGCCTGCGCGTGAATACCGGATCCCATACCGCCGTGCTGGGCGATCAAGCGCTGGAGCTGACGCCGGTCGAGTTCGACCTGCTGGCCAGCCTCGCGCGCGCCCGCGGGCGGGTGAAGAGCCGCGAGCAGCTCCTGGAAGAGATCCGAGACCGCAACTTCGACGTGTTCGATCGCTCGATAGACGTGCATATCTCGGCGCTGCGCAAGAAGCTGGGCGACGATCCGAAGGAGCCGCGCTTCATCCGCACGGTGCGGGCGGCGGGGTACATGTTGATCAACCCGGAGGCTTAGTCGGACCATGACACTGCGCTTTCCCCTCTACGCGAAGATCCTCCTCTGGTTCTTCCTGAACCTGATATGCCTGGGCGGCGCATTCCTGCTGCTGGTCCGCGCCCAGTTTCATTACGGGCTGGATTGGCTGCTGGCCGCCGGGGCCGGCGAGCGCATCCAGGCGCTCAGCGATGTGATCGTGGGCGACCTGAACGACCGGCCGCGGTCGGAATGGAGCACCGTGCTCAAGCGCTTCGATGACGCCTACCAGATTCAATTCCTGATCTTCCACGCCGACGGCACCCAGTTGGCGGGGGCGTCGAACTCGATGCCTCCTGAGATCCGGATGCGGCTGGGCGAAGGCCGCGGGCCGCTGGGGTTTCGTCCGCGGTCCAACGACCCGGCGCTGGATAGCCAGCCCCCCGAAAAGCCTGGCCAGGACGCCGGGCCGCCGGACAGGCCCGGGCTGGGGCCGCCCTGGCGGGGGGAGGCGCGACCGGACTTCGCCCAGGGGCCAATGGCCCAGCCGCGCGGCCTGCATCCCAAGTTTATCGTGCGCACCGAGAATCCCAGCCGCTACTGGCTGGTCGTGCGCGCCCCGATCCATGACCCGGACCGCGGGCGCGGCGGCCCGCTCCTGCTGGTGGCGGTTTCGCGGTCCATGAGCGCGGGCGGGTTGTTCTTCGACTACAAGCCGTGGGTGGCCGTGGGCCTGGGCGCCGTGATCTTCTCGGCGCTGCTCTGGGCCCCGCTGGTGCGTGGCATCACGCATTCCATCGCCCAAATGACCCACACCACGCGGCAGATCGCCGAGGGCCGGTTCGACGCCCGCACCCGGGAGGGCCGGCGCGACGAGCTGGGCCTGCTGGGCCAATCCATCAACCGCATGGCCGCCCGGCTGGCGGGCTTCGTCACCGGGCAGAAGCGCTTCCTGGGCGACGTCGCCCACGAACTCTGCTCCCCGCTGGCCCGCATCCAGGTGGCCTTGGGCATCCTGGAACAGCGCGCCGACGAGAAGCAGCAGGGCTATGTGAATGACCTGCGGGAAGAGGTCCAACACATGTCCAGCCTGGTCAATGAGCTGCTTTCCTTCTCGAAAGCATCCCTGGGCGTCTCCACGATCAAGCTCAAGCCCGTTCGGCTGCGCGAGGTCGTGGACAAAGCCGTCAGCCGGGAAGAGGCCGAGGGCGCGCAGATCCGGCTGGAAGTTGCGGATGACTTGTGCGTGCTGGCGGAGCCCGAGCTGCTCGTGCGCTCGCTCGCGAACCTGCTGCGCAACGCCATCCGCTATGCCGGCGCCGCTGGGCCCATCACCGTGTCCGCGCGCCGTGCGGACCAGGATGTCGTGATCACCGTGTCCGATTGCGGCCCCGGCGTGCCCGAAGCCGAGCTGGCGCAGATCTTTGACCCTTTCTACCGCCTGGACAGCTCGCGCGACGCCAGCACCGGCGGTGTCGGCCTCGGCTTGGCGATCGTGAAAACCTGCGTCGAGTCCTGCCGCGGCACCGTGGCCTGCCGCAACCGCCAGCCCTCGGGGCTGGAGGTGGACCTGAAATTGCGGGCTGCCAGGGAAGACATTTTGACACTCCCCCAGATAGTAGCGTAAGCCTCCGGCTTGCGCCCGTCCCGGCAAGCTTCCAGCTTGCCGACCTGAACGGGACCCGCCAACCCGGAGGGTTGGCGGGACAGTCGCAAGCTGGAAGCTTGCTCTACTACACAACGGCAGCAACAGGTTTGGTGGCGACAAATCCGGTGCCCCGGTTTAAGCTCGGCCCATGAAATCGAAGTCGAGCGATCAAGGCACAACGCGAATCGTCCAGGGCCAGCCCTCGTGGCGGCTGGCCTCCGCCAACGTGGAGGCCTTTGTGACCGAAATGGGCGGCCACCTGGGCCCGGTCACCTTTGATCTCAAAGGCAGCAAACTCCAGCCTTACTCGGTGGCGCCGTGGGCAGAGGAGCCGGTTGATCCTTCGCTGCCGCCGATTCTCCAGGCCTTGCGGGGCGATTTCTTCTGCCTGCCGTTTGGAGGCAACGGCACGCCATTCCGCGGCGAAAAGCATCCCGTTCACGGCGAAACCGCCAACGCCCGGTGGCGCTTCCGCTCCCTGGAAACCAAGGCAGGCCGAAGCTGCCTGCACCTGAGCCTGGCCACAAAGGTGCGCCCGGGACAGGTCGACAAGCGCATCTGGCTCGTGGACGGACAGAACATCCTCTATTCGCAGCACGTGCTGACGGGCATGAGCGGCCCCATGAATCCCGGGCATCATGCCATGCTCAAGTTCCCCAATGCGGCGGGCAGCGGATTGTTATCCACCAGCCGCATCACCTATGGCCAGGTCTTCCCGCAGCCGTTTGAGCTGCCTGAAAACCGCGGCTACTCTTATCTCAAGCCCGGGGCGGAGTTCAAGTCGCTCGCGCAGGTTCCCACGCGGACCGGGGAACTGGCCGACCTGACCTGCTACCCGGCCCGGCGCGGCTACGAGGACCTGGTCATGGTGGTGAACGACCCCAAGGTGCCGTTTGCCTGGACGGCGGTGGCCTTCCCGCAGCAGCGCTATGTATGGTTCGCGCTGAAAGATCCGCGCCTCCTGCCCGAAACCGTCTTCTGGCTCTCCAACGGTGGAAGGCACTATCCCCCCTGGAACGGCCGCCACGTCAATGTGATGGGCCTGGAAGACGTCTGCTCGTGCTTTCATTCGGGGCTCGCGGAGTCCGTCCGGCCCAACCCCATCTCGGCCAAAGGGTTTCCCACCTGCCTCACCCTCAACCCGCGCAAGCCGCTGGCGATCCCCTACATTATGGGCGTGGCCGCAATTCCCCGCGGCTTTGACCGGGTGACGTCCATTGAAGCCGCCAGGAACGGCCAGGCCATCAGGCTGACATCGGCATCCGACAAACGCGCCGAGGCCTCCGTCCATCTCGATTTCCTGCAGGCCGGCGTCGGGTGGTGAAGCAGGACACGGCACTTGCGATCAACCGCAGAAGATCCTTGCTGAATAGGGCTGGAGCCGATGTTTCGTAACACCGACCCCGGACGCCGGTTGGCCTTGGCCCCCCTCCACGCTGCCGGGTCGGGTTTTTCGGAC
>JAPLUA010000641.1 GCA_026397855.1 Verrucomicrobiota bacterium
CAACGCAATGGCCGCCGACTTTTCCTGGGGCCGCACCATCGCCGATTACGTCAGAGTCTATCAGACCTTGAATGAGCGCCTGAAGGCTTAGGCGGGCGAGGGGAAGGGAGTTTTCATGCCGCACCGGTAACGGCCGAATCCTGCCACACCAGTATTGAATATAACAAACATTGTGCTGTTACAAGATGTGTGACCGATTGTTCACTGCAATCAAGTCCCAATGCTTTTCCCGATCACCTTTAGTTATCGGTTACCCCAACCGAAACGGCTCGTAATCGGCCAATAGACGAAGAACGACTTCCCGATGACATTCGTGGATGGAAAATCGCCCCAGGCTCGCGAGTCGAGGCTGTTCATGGTGTTATCGCCCATGACCATGAAATGATTCGTGGCAACGAAAACCCCCTCAGGCTTGCCTTGGAAATACGGCGCCAGGTATGGAAAGTTCACGTGGCCCGAGTACCGGCTGTCATGCGGCGACCCCTTGGGGTCGAAGGAGTAAACATTCTCGAAATGCGGCGTCGAGGCGTCCAGCCGCTTTCCGTCAATAACCAAGTGCCGGTCATCGCCAATCTGAACCTGCTCGCCGCCCAGCGCCACGAGTCGCTTGATGTAGAACTGGTCCTGCGGCAGTCCTTCGATGCCCCGGGTTTCAAACACGATGGTTTCGCCCCGCTTGGGAGGACGGAAGTTATAGGTGAACCGGTCCACAAACAGATGATCCCCGGAAGTGACGCGAAGCTTGACGATGTCCTGCCCGTTGGTAAACGAAGACAATCCGACCTGCAAGCCGGACCGGCCTTCCAGCGTGCCCGCGGGCGGCGCTCCGCAATCCGGCGGGAACAGAATGGTGTAGGGCTTTCCGCCAACAGAGATCGTCTGCAGGATGTTGAAGATCAACAGCCGGACCGGCTGCCCGACGCGGTCCAGCACGCCGTCGTTGGAGGCCACCTTGTGAACGTAGGAAGCTCCGGCAAACCACTCCCGGACCCGGGCCAGGCCGGTCGGGACATGGTAATCCGGCTTGTCAATTAGATTCTCTGAAGTCACCCCGAAGAGCGTCGGCTGCATGGACCCGGTGGGGATCTTGAACGGCTGCAGGAAGAAGGTGCGGATGCCCATGGCCACGGCCAGGGCGACCAGCAGCACCTCCACGTTCTCTCGCCACGCGGCATTTGGATACGGCTTGAGCCATTTGTTGGCGGCCTTCTCCAGGTTCTCCATCTGCCTTTCCATGTCCGGCTTTCCGGCGCCTTGAGCCACCGCCTGCTGGCAGGAGGCCATCGCGGACTCGACCGCCTCGATGGCTGGGGGGGCGAGGATGTCACGCTGGTGGTTCAGGAGTTTCCAGACGTGCTTGCGCATGGCAGTGAGGTGGCGGACGTCCTTCGAGAGAAACCACCGGATCAGCGCCGGGACCGATGAATGCGAAGCGCCCTGAACCGACGGATCGGCGGGCTCTGACTGGCTGGTTCGACGTACCGGTTGCTCGTTGTCTGGCTTGGACATATTACGCTTTCAAGACCTCGATGAATGCCTCCTGCGGGATGTTCACGGAGCCGAAGGACTTCATGCGTTTCTTGCCCTCCTTCTGCTTTTCCAGGAGCTTGCGTTTGCGCGTGATATCGCCGCCGTAACACTTGGCGGTCACGTCCTTGCGCAAGGCGCCTACGGTCTCGCGCGCGACGACTTTGCCGCCGATGGCAGCCTGGATGGCCACGGCGTATTGCTGACGCGGGATTACATCCTTCAGCTTCGCGGCCAGCGCCCGTCCCCTGCCCTCCGCCTTGTCGCGGTGGACGATGCAGGAGAACGCGTCCACGGGCTCGGCGTTCACCAGCATGTCGAGCTTCACCATGTCGGATTCCCGGTAATCGGCATGCTCGTAATCCATCGAGCCATAGCCGCGGGTGGTGCTCTTGATGCGGTCGTGGAAATCAATCAGGATCTCGTTAAGCGGCAGCAGGCTGGTCAGCATGACGCGCCGCGAGTCGAGTGTTTCGGTATGGTCCACCGCGCCCCTTTTCTCGGAGATCAGCGCCATCATGTCCCCGATGTACTCGTTGGGGCAAATCACGAACGCCTTGACCATCGGCTCTTCGATCTTGGCAATATAGGTGGGCTCGGGCAGATAGGCCGGGTTATCAATCTCCTTCACGGTACCGTCGGTCAGCGTGACGCGGTAAACAACGCTCGGGTAGGTCGCGATGATGTCCATCCCGTACTCCCGGCGCAGACGCTCCTGCACAATCTCAAGGTGCAGCAACCCCAGGAACCCGCATCGGAATCCAAACCCCAGCGCCACCGAGGTCTCCGACTGGTAAACGAACGCCGAGTCATTCAACTGCAGCTTCCCCAGATTGACCTTCAGGTGCTCATAATCAGCGGTGTTGATGGGATAGATGCCGCTGAAGACCATCGGATGGATTTCCTTGAAGCCCGGCAACGCGGGCGACGGATGTCGCGCGTCGGTGATGGTGTCCCCCATCTTTACCTCCTGCGCGCTCTTGATGTTGGCGGTCATGTAGCCCGTCTCGCCGACCTGGAGCCGGTCGCGCACGTAAGGCTTGGGATTGAAGCTGCCGACCTCCTTGATCTCCACGTTCTTGCCCGAGTGCAGCAGCTTGACGTGCATCCCGGGCTTCAGTTCGCCGTTGAACACACGCACGTGCGTGACGACCCCTTTGTAGGTGTCGAAATAAGAATCGAAACCCAGGGCCTGAAAGCTCGGCGCGCCGGTCGGTTTGGGTGCCGGGATCCGATCCACAATGGCCTCGAGGATTTCGTCAATGCCGATGCCCTCCTTGGCGCTGGCCAGGATGGCCGACTCGCCGGGTATGGCCAGAATGTCCTCCAACTGCCGCCTGGCCTGGGGAACGTCCGCGTGGGGCAGGTCTATCTTGTTGATGATGGGGATGATGGCGAGGTTCTGCTTCATCGCCAAGTGGACGTTGGCCACGGTCTGGGCCTCGACCCCCTGGGCCGCGTCCACGATGAGCAACGCTCCCTCGCAGGCGCTCAGGCTGCGCGAGACCTCGTAGGAGAAATCCACATGTCCCGGGGTGTCAATCAGGTTGAGCTCGTAGATCTCGCCGTTCTTTGCCGTGTAAAGCATCGTGACGGGATGGGCCTTGATCGTGATGCCGCGCTCCTTCTCGAGGTCCATCGAGTCGAGCAACTGGTCTTCCATGTCGCGCGTGGTGATCGTGCCCGTACGGTGCAGCAACCGATCGGAAAGAGTCGTCTTCCCGTGGTCAATGTGGGCAATGATGCTAAAATTTCTAATGTGCGCGGCGTCCATCTTCTCAAATGAGTAAGACGGCAGAGTATCGGGTTTTGGCCGAAAGAAAAGGAAATTCCCAGTCTCCTTTTGCTCTCACCGGGACAGAAAACTCCCGGTCCCCTGCCCTCTTCCAGCAATTACTGCTTTGCGGCCAGGGCCGCCTCGATGGCTGCCGTCACCTCCGGGGCATCGGGAACGGTGCGGGGCTCAAAGCGCTTAAGAATCTGGCCGTCACGGCTGACCAGGAACTTGCCGAAGTTCCATTTGATGTCCCCGGGGAAGGGCGACTGCGGACCGGCAAGCGCGACGTAAAGCGGGTGGCGCTTGGGGCCGTTAACCGCGATCTTGTCGAAGATCGGAAAGGTGACGCTGTATTTGGAGGAGCAGAACTGCTTGATCTGTTCGTTAGTGCCTGGCTCCTGACCGTTGAACTGGTTGCAGGGGAAGGCCAGGACGGTAAAGCCCTGGTCCTTGTATTTGCCGTAAATGGCTTCCAGGGCTTTGTATTGCGGGGTAAGCCCGCACTTGGAAGCCACATTCACGATGAGGATCACCTTGCCCTGGTAAGCCTTGATCGAGGTTTCTTTGCCGTCAATGTCCTTGATCGGAATGTCCTGAAGAGAGGCTGCAGAAAGGGCCAGTGTTTGCATAAGGAGCAGCAGCGCGACGAACGGAACAGGTTTCATGATATAAAGCAGTAACACCGGCAGGCGCTTTGTCAAACCGGGGTGGTCCCAACGGCGCCTCCGGCCTCAGTCGCCGAAGCTGATTCCGAGAGCGCGCGCTGTTTGGACGATGTCCCCGGCGGGAGGGACGGTGCGCAGGCGGCCGACGGCCTCGGAAATCTTCACGGCGACCGTATCCGGCGGCCTCAGGGCGACCATGTGGCCGTATCTCTCCTCGGCAACGAGTTGCACCGCGCGCGCTCCGAAGCGCGTGCATAGCAACCGGTCGAACGAAGTCGGTGCACCGCCGCGCTGCAAATGGCCCAGCACACAGACCCGCGTTTCCTTGCCGGTGCGCGCATGGATTTCGCCGGCAACGACCGCGCCGATGCCGCCGAGCCGAGCCTCGCGGTCCTTCTCCGCCGCGCCGCTGGTTACGAAGTCCTTCCCCTGCTCTCTCGCGCCCTCGGCTGCGACCACCAGCGTGAAGTGTTTGCCCTCGCGCTCGCGTTCGAGAACTTTCGCGCACACTGCCTCGTAGCGGAATGGAATCTCGGGTATCAGGATCACATCCCCGCCGCCCGAAATCCCCGCGTGCGTGGCGATCCAGCCCGCATAGCGCCCCATGACCTCAAGCACCATCACGCGATCGTGGCTTTGCGCGGTGGTGCGGAGCCGGTCGAGCGCGTCGGTGGCGCAGGCCACAGCGGAATCGAAGCCGAAGGTCAGGACCGTGGCCTCCAGGTCGTTATCAATGGTCTTGGGCACGCCGATGACCGGGACGCCCTGCTCGAAGAGCTGCTGGGCGATGCTCAGGGATCCATCACCGCCGACGCACACGAGGGCGCGCAGGCCCAGCTTCCGGACGTTCGCCCTGGCCGCGTCCAGGATTTCGCCTGGGATGCTGGCGGCTTCGCCGTGGCCGGTCTTGGCGGCAAACCGGCCCTTGTTCGACGTGCCGAGAATGGTGCCCCCGGTGAAGAGCAAGGCGTCCATCTCCTTGTAATCCAGCGCCTTGTAGCGCAGCGGATCGAGGAGGCCCTCGTATCCATCCAGGAAGCCGATGGTGTCCCATCCGCGCTTGCTGGCGCACTTGACGACAGCCCGGATGACGGTGTTCAGGCCGGGACAATCGCCCCCGCCCGTGAGGATGCCTATACGCTCGCGCATGGGTGCGAAAGTAACGGGTGCGCGGCCAGAAGTCCAATACGGGGGTTGGGGAGGAGGCTTGGAATGGCCCAGGAACGCGCCAGGAGCCCGCTACGGGGCCTTGAGGGGGCAGGCTGGTATGTGGGGACTCCCGGAATGTTACAAATCGCTCTAACCTCGTAGCCGCCGACGCGAGTCGGCGCTAATCTCCGCTCCGACCGGAGAAGATGGCGCGGACTGACGTCCGCGGCTACGATGTTACGAGGCGCAAGGCGCGGTTCCGCCTTGCCAAACCAGATGGTCTTCCTGAACCTAGTTCCATGCAATCGCACGAACTCTTGCGGCAAGTGTTCCAGCAATGCAGCCCCAAGCAGGTGGCCGCCAGCCTGGGGCTTTCGCAATCCATGATCTACAAGTGGGCCGAGCCGGCAGATGCCGCCGCCGGCAGCGGCAGCACCAACCCGCTCGACCGGATCGAGGCGTTGTTGAACTGCACCGGCGACCGGCGGATTGTGCAATGGATCTGCCAGCGTTGCGGCGGGTTCTTCATCCTGAACCCGGAGATCAGCAAACCACACCCATCCTACCTCATCCCCGCGACCAACGAGATCGTGCAGGAGTTTGCGGACTTGCTCGCCGTCGTCGCTTCCGCTGCAGCCGATAACCATATCACCGGGAAGGAATCCGAGCAGATCCGGGCACGCTGGGAGAAGTTGAAGTCGGTGACCGAGAGCTTTGTGGCCTGCTGTGAGCAGGGAAACTTTCGTCCGCTGAAGGATGGTCAACCGGCCAATGCCCAGCCCCGTCCACTATCAATCAAGAGTTAAGCACCCATCACCCTCTCCATGAAAAGAAACACGATCCTCTGCCTGCTGCTTCCCCTGCTCTACCTTCCGACGCCTCCCCGGCTTGCTGCGGGGGAGACGATCGAAGCCGACATCTGCGTCTTCGGCGGCACGGCGGGGGGCGTGGCGTCAGCCGTGCAGGCGGCTCGGATGGGCAAGACGGTGGTGCTGGTCGAACCGGGCAATCACCTGGGCGGGATGACTTCCGGCGGGCTCGGCGCCACGGATATCGGCAACAAGGCCGCCATCGGCGGCCTCGGCCGCGAATTCTACCATCGAATCGCGCAACACTATGCCAGGCCGGAAGCATGGCGCTTTGAGACGGCCGAGAATTACGCCAAGCGCGCCGGACGATCCGACCTGAGCGACCTCAGCGCTCCCGATGCCACCATGTGGACCTTCGAGCCGCGCGTCGCGGAGGATATCCTGTTCCAGATGGTGAATGAAGCCAGGGTGCA
>JAPLUA010000328.1 GCA_026397855.1 Verrucomicrobiota bacterium
AGGCAGCGGCTGGACCGGCGGTTCCGGCAATTGCCAAAAGCCCGGCCAGGAGGAAGTTCGCTGGGAAGGAGCGCGGTTTACCAGGAGAGGTCTCGCAGTGGGTGTTTGTGTTCATAGGGGTGGGTAATGGTAAATGAGGGAGCATCGCTTTTACTATATTCTGCATATCCGCGGTAAGCTTACCTTTCTAAAGGCAGATTGCAACTCTTATCAGGCGACACTCTTATCAGGCGCGCGTTGGTGATGCCCCATTGGGCCACCCGGGTCTGGCAGCGCGGCGCAAAGTGGCGGGAAATGATAGCCGAGGATGCCGAGAACCAGATTACCGGGAAAGCCTTGCTGGAAACCCGACAAACCACTGTGAGCTTTAAGTGTGAGCTTTAAGTTGACTCCGATGGGATTGATGCGAATTATTGGCGAAGCTGTGGCAGACTGAGTGCGACATGAATCACAATTCTAAGCGTCGTCAAATGCGCTGGTGGATGCCTGCGGCTTTGATTCTCCTGGCCGGGGGGACCGCCGCTTACCTGCGGTCCCGGGAAATCGCCTTCCTGGAACCAATCCTGATCCTGATTGGGCTCGTGACGGCCCTGTTGCTCAGCGCCTGGTATATCTTCTTCACGGGGTTGCTGTGGAGAGCCCGATTGCTCCTGATCTTGATCGGCGCCGGCTTTCTCGTGGGCCTTTACTTCGGGGTGAAACAGTTGACCCGAATCGAAGGATCAATCGGCGGTTCCGGGATTCCGCGGGTGGTCTGGAAATGGTCGCCCAAGCCAGATGGGGAGGCACGTCCTTTGATGCTGGCCCCGGAGGTCGCATCGCCCTCCCAACCGGTCGCCGCGGTGCGTTCGCTGGAGGGTGATTTTCCCCAGTTTCTCGGGCCGGATCGCTCGGGTGTGCTCACCGGCCCGCCGCCGCGCTGCGACTGGGATAGCTCGCCCCCAAAAGCCCTGTGGCGCCAGCCGATCGGCCTGGGGTGGTCGGCATTTGCCGTCTCGGGCCAGCATGCCGTTACCCAGGAACAACGGCGCCAGGACGAGCTGATCGTCTGCTACGAATTGCAAAACGGCCACGCCCTCTGGGCCCCCACCAATCGAGTTCGCTTCAGCGAGGCGCTGGGAGGTGATGGGCCGCGCGCGACGCCGACAATTCACCATGGACGTGTCTATGCCATGGGGGCGTCGGGCATCCTGGATTGTCTGGAGGAGGCGTCTGGCCGGTTGATCTGGTCCCGGGAAGTTCTGGTCGAAAACCACCTGTCCAACCTCACTTGGGGCAAGAGCTGCTCCCCCCTGCTGGTCCGTGATCTGGTGGTGGTGACCGGCGGAGAGCAGCGGGAAAAGTCGTTGCTTGCCTACGAGGCTGCCACCGGCAAACCCGCCTGGCAGGTCGGCCGTGACCGAGCCAGCTATTGCTCGCCGCTCCTGGCTTCGGTTTCGGGCCAGGAGCAGATCCTCATGGTCAACGGCCACAGCGTCACCGGACACGACCCGCAGAATGGCGCGATTCTGTGGGAATACCCTTGGCCGGGAGATTTCGCGAAAGCCACCCAACCGCTGGTGGTTGATACGAACCGGGTCTTCATCGCGGCCGGTTACGGCGTCGGCTGCGCGATGCTGAAGATCGAGCGCTCCGCCGCAGGAGAGTGGTCCGCCGTGGCTCTTTGGCACAATCGCAATTTGAAACCCAAGTTCACAAACCTCGTCCGCCGGGGCCACTACGTCTATGGCCTGGACGATGGAGTTTTGGCTTGTGTGAATCTTGAACAGGGGAACCGGGAGTGGAAGGAGGGCCGCTACGGCCACGGCCAAATCCTGCTCCTGGATGACCTCCTGCTCATTCAGGCCGAATCCGGTGATGTTGCGCTGGTGGAAATCAGCCCGGAAAGACCTCGGCAACGAAGCCGGTTCCATGCCCTCCAGGGCAAGACCTGGAATAATCCCGTGCTGCTGCGTGACCATCTGCTGGTGCGTAACGACCAGGAGGTCGCGTGTTACCGGCTGTCGCTGAACGTGTCCCGTCCTTGATGATCCTTCGCGGAGCTGACACCGGGGGCGGCATTGTCCAACCGGATGCTCCCGGCTCAGCCCGAGGTCGCAGACAACGGAGGCTCGGCCCCCAATGGGTCGCAAGCCGAATGGCCGATACGCATCTCTCAAAACGCCCTACAGGGCCCCTGGGGCCATTCCAGGTTCGCTTCCGGCCCCCTGTTTGAGCCCGCATGATGCGGCCCTGCTCCATATCAGAAGGCAGCCGCATTGGACGGGTGGCGCAAGGGTGTTCCAACGGTAGTACTACGGTATTGCCCCGGTAGCACTACGGTAGCGGCCCCATGTTGATCTGATCAACATGGGGC
>JAPLUA010000041.1 GCA_026397855.1 Verrucomicrobiota bacterium
GAGGGCTTGAACAACAAGATCCGAGTAGTTACCAGACGATCCTACGGCTTCCGAACCTATCACGCTATGGAAATAGCCCTGTATCACAACTTAGGCCGGCTTCCAGAGCCGGAATCAACCCATGATTTCTGCTGACGAGACGACTTTATTAGGCAACACCCCGACATCATCCATTTCAGGAAGCAAATCGACGAGGGAATCAACGAAGCCTGCGCCAGCTATCTTGATGATTTGGCCGATGGGATCATCAAAGAGCTTCAAAAGCACAATGAGTTCAGCGTTCGCTTGGCCCACGAGCTCAGATTCGGCACGGATCTCCTCGGTTCGCTAATTATTACGCTACCTCCAAATAGCATCTTGCGCAGTGTGCCCTGCGAAATCTGCGTCGAGAACGATAAGGAATGGAACACTTTGTGTGTTGGTATTACAATTGAATCCGTGAAGGCACTGGTTCTACCTGAACATGAAGTCCTTTTCAGGAAGATGCAGGCACTGCTGGCGCTTGATGCTAACCGCATCGGCTATTACAATCCAAAACTTACGAACCACTGGCCTACAGGATGGCTCCACCTCATTGAGGGGACGTATGATGATGAGCGCCTGGCAGAGCTGATAAGAAAGCCACTTTCTGAAACCGTTTCCAACGTGCGTGGGAATGTCAGGAGTTACATCGCGCTGCTTGAGGCAGTCTGCACCAAGGCCACCCAGGCAACTAGCACGACACCGCGAACGACTACTTTAATTGCTGAGGAAAAGACCCTCCCACCCTCATCTTCTGCCTGACGGCTTTAGTATGAGGGCGATGAGAAGGCCCGATACGAGTGCAAGTATTGTGGCGCCAGCGCATCCAGCATTGCGACTTTGACCTCTTCTTCCTGCTCGCGCCATCCGCTGAGCGCACACAAAGGCAAACACGAGCCAGCTTTATAGCTCGCCCCGCCCTCACGCCCTCGCCGCAGACCTGGGAAGCCAACCCCCACAACCCCGCGAGGAGGGCGTGGCGACCCCGGTAGCGGCCCCTGCCCAGATGCTGTTCAAAGCCGAGCGAATGCTTGGGCGCAGCCAAGCGTGCGTCGCCTTGGCGGCGTGGGCGTATCTTCCAAGCCTCGCGCGGTAATAGTGTAAGCCTCCGGCTTGCGCTCGTCCGGGCAAGCTTCCAGCTTGCCGAGTGGAATCAGGACAGCCCACCTCCGGGCCAACCTGGAAGGTTGGCGGACGAAGCAAGCCGGAGGCTTGCTCTACTACAAATCGCTGGGAATGCCTGGATGCGCCCTCGGTTACTCATCACTTGTCACTCGGTATCCCAGGATGGTAACCTTTGGCCATGGCTCGCAAGGCATCAGCAAATTCAGAATCCTCCCGTGGGTTCAGCGACATCATTGGCGTTGTGCTGATGGGCTTTGCCGTTTTGCTGGTGGTGGCGCTGTTCTCGTATCACCCGCGGGATGTGTCGGCCAACATTGTGCCGGCCAACACCTCGGTGCGGAACTGGATCGGCCCCTTCGGCGCGTGGATGGCGTGCGGCTGTTTCCGGTGGGTGGGGGCTGCGGCCTATGTGTTGCCGGCGCTGATGATGCTGGTGGGGTTGGGCTGCTTCTTTAACCCGTTTGGCTACCTGCGGCGCCGGTGGGGCTGGGAGGTGGTCCTGTTCCTCTGCTGCATGGGGCTGCTTGACCTGTACAAAGGCCACTTCGAGGCCCTCCAAAGAAACATCAACGCCCCCGCCGGCGGGATCATCGGCCTCAACCTGAATCAGCATCTGTTTAATTACTTCGGCACGACGGGCGCCACGATCCTCTTCCTGATGCTGTATTTCATCAGCCTGCTGTTCCTCACCAACTTCCAACTGGGCACCTGGATCCGGGCGCTCTGGGACCGCCAGGCGGCCCTGGATGCCAAGCTGCCGGAAGATGAGCGGGCGCTGGAGCGGCGAGCGCGCGACCTGAAGAAGGAAGTCAGCAAACTGCAGGAACAATCGGATCGCTCCGGCCTGGGAGCGGACATGAAACCGGTGCAGGCGCCCGTCGTGCGCGACCTCAGCGTGCCGCAGGGCAGTAAATCGCCCGGCGGCCGCAAATCCGTCCCCGTGCCCGAGCCGGCGGTCGAAGTAGAAGTCATACCGGCCGACGAGGTCCAGGCAGCTACAACGGCCGACGTCCTGGGCCGCCCATCCGAGCGCGCCGACAAGTCAGCCGATGCGAAGACCGCGGAAGCCCTGAAAGCCGGGGCCGAGGCAAAGCCGGAACCGGAAGTGAGAATTGACGGCCTTCCCGTCGCCCCCGGCGCGGGCTCCAAAGGCAGGATACCCAGGAAGCCCAAGCCCATTACTGTCGCCTCCACCCCCATGATCGGCGACTACAAGTTGCCGCCGATGGACTTCTTCCTGCACCCGGACTTGACGGTCAAGCCCACCGAGTCGAAAGAAGAACTGATGGCCAATGCGCGGCTGATGCAGCAGACGCTCGCGCAGTTCGACATTGAGGTTTCGCTGGGCGACATCACCAAGGGCCCCACCATCACCCGCTACGAGCTGCACCCCGCCCCCGGCGTCAAGCTCGAGAAGATCACCGCACTCAACAACAACCTCGCCGCCGCCCTCAAGGCCGAGCGACTCCACATCCTGGCCCCCGTCCCCGGCAAGAGCTCCGTCGGCGTGGAGGTGCCGAACCCCGTCAAGACTGCGGTGATCATGCGCGACCTCCTTGAGTCCGAGGAGTGGACCAAGACCAAGGCCCGGATTCCGCTCGCGCTGGGCAAGGACGTTTACGGCAAGCCCATCATCGCGGACCTTGCCGAAATGCCGCACCTGCTCATCGCGGGGAGCACCGGCTCCGGCAAATCGGTCTGCATCAACTCCATCATCACCTCACTGCTTTACCGATTCTCCCCCGACCAACTCCGCTTTGTGATGATTGACCCGAAGGTGGTCGAGCTGCAGCAATACAACATCCTGCCGCACCTGGTCGTGCCGGTGGTGACGGACCCCAAGAAAGTCATCCTCGCCCTCCGCTGGGTGGTCAACGAGATGGAAAAGCGCTACCAGATCTTTGCCCGCGTGGGCGTGCGCAACATCCTCTCCTTCAATTCCCGCCCGAAGAACAAGCCGCTGCCGGTTCAGGAGCCGGAGCTGCCGCTCGTGGCCAAGAAGGAGAAAGTCGAGCCGGGCGCCGAGGGCTTCGCCGTCGAAGTGGACGAAGAGATCGTCGTCCCACGCGAGGAGGACATCGTCATCCCCGAGAAGCTGAGTTACATCGTGGTGATCATTGACGAGCTGGCCGACCTCACCGCCCGCATCGCTTTCCAGGTGGCCGCCAAGGTGGACTCACGCACGATTCTCGACGCCATGGGCGCCGACAAGCTCCTGGGCAAGGGCGACATGCTCTACCTGCCCCCCGGCTCGGCCAAGCTGACCCGCGCCCAGGGCGCGCTGATTACAGACCAGGAAATCCAGAACATTGTCGAGTTCATCGCTAAGCAGGCCAAGCCCAGCTACGAGATGGAAATCCATCAGCAGCTTTCCAAGCCCAGCAACTCCTATGACGAGGAGAGCGGCATTGACGAGGACGAAGACATTATCCAGCAGGGCATCGAGGTCATCCGGAGCGAGCAAAAGGCCAGCGTCTCCCTGCTCCAGCGCCGGCTGCGCCTGGGCTATGGTCGTGCCGCCCGGATCATGGACGAGCTGGAGAACCGCGGGATTGTCGGCCCGAGCAACGGCGCGGAGCCGCGCGATATCCTGATTGACCTCGACGGCGAGGGGGCCGATGGGCGGCCGCCTTCCGAATAAGGCTGCCTGCCCGTTCCAGTCCCCGGCTTTCACAATCTTTCTGGGATTGCCAAGGGGGGCGCTAAACCGTTAATAGATGAAGGTCATGTCCACGGTCGCTGAACAACTTCGCCAGGCACGTGAGGCCCGGGGCCTCACGGTGCAGCAGGTAGTCGAGATCACAAAAATCCGCACCGATCACCTGGCTGCGCTGGAGCAGGGCAATTACGACGTCTTTTCCGCGCCGGTCTATATCCGTGGATTCGTCCGCGGTTACTCGGCCTTGCTTAAGCTTGACGTGCCGCAGGTGATGGCCTCCCTTGACGCTGAACTGCGCGCCACGCGGAGATTCGCTGAGCCGCCCCCGTTGACGGATCAATCCCATGGGGCCGTTGATTTCATGATGCTCCAGCTCTCCCGGGTTGATTGGCGCAAAGCGGCCATTGTGCTCGGCGTGGCTGTTGTGCTCGTGGGTTCCTACTCAGCCTTCTCGGCATGGCGCCGTTCCCGGGTGGCGGATCCTCTCAAGGGTTTGAAGCCCGGCGTCTATCATTCCACCCAGGGCGTGGCTGGCGAAACTCTCCCCTTGCCGGCTTCGGCGCCGCGGCGCTGAGCCGCCGGCCTACTTCAGCCGCAGCATCCCGGCGTAAACCAGCAGGCCGGTCAGGTTCACATATACCGCTGCCAGCACATCGTCTATCGTGACCCCCCAGCCGCCGGGCAGGGACTGGCTCTGCCGCACCGGCCAGGGCTTTAGCACGTCGAAGAACCGGAACAGGCCGAAGACTGCCAGCGTCTGCAGCCAGCCGCGCCCGGAAAAGAAAACTTCAGGCGGCGGCAGGGCGCCGTTCTTCCCCGCCAGCACTGCAACCCACCCCAGAAAACAAACCGGCATCGCTGTGATTTCGTCCAGCACCACGGACTGCGGATCCTTTTGCCGCAGCAGATCTTCCCCCGCACCGCATAGCCAGACCGACAGGGCAATGCCGGCGGCGGTTCCGGCCGCGAACAGCCAGAGATTGCCTGTGAGCAGCAGGAGTGCAAACCAACCGACGCCGACCACCGATCCGAAGGTGCCCGGGGCCACCGGGATTCGTCCCGCACCGAAGCCTTGGGCAATCCAGAGTTTCACAAGTCCTGCAGGTAGATCGCCCGGTTCCGCCAAAGGTAGAGCCACCCGGAAAGGGCTGTTAGCGCCACGGCCACCCATTTGGATATATCGGCAAACGTCTCCACCCACGGCGCCTGGCCGACCACCCGGAACCCGAAGACGGCCGTACCGGCAGCGCCCCAGTCGCCGTAGCTGTGGAGGACGAGAATCGCAATGATGGCCACGATCTGGGAGATGGTCTTATGTTTGCCGTAGCCCTCGGCCGCGAGCACCACATTCCTGGAGGCCGCCAGCAGCCGCAGCCCGGTGATCGCCAGTTCGCGCGCAACGATCAGCACCACCATCCACGCCGGAATCCAGTTCAGCCCCACAAACGCAATGAACGCGGAGCACACCATGATCTTGTCGGCCAGCGGATCCATCAGGATCCCGAAGTTGGTGATCAGCTTCCGCCGTCGGGCTATCAGGCCATCGAGCAGGTCGCTGATCCCGCCCCCGACAAAAAGCACCAAGGCAATGGTTTCGTGAAATCTGACCTGCCAGTAGATCGCCACCAGGAACGCTCCCGTCAGAACAAAGCGGGAAACCGTGAGCTTGTTCGGCAGGTTCATTCAGTGAATATTGAGTTGTGTCGCCACGATTGCCCCCTCTTTGTAGCCTGCTTCCATCCGCTTGCCAATCTGCAACTGTCATCAAAGTTGAAGCTTGTGTTCTCCGGTCGCAGGGCTACCATAGGGCATTGTTGTCGAAATATCGCGCCTTTGACCATTGCGAATATTCAGGTAAGGGCTTTCGTGGGCGGTTCGGGTTGCGGCCGGCGGGGACCGGTTTTCTTGAGGGGCTGGAATTGCTCCGCGGATAATTGTTTGTATGCTGGACAGATGGTATCTAGGGAACCTTGGCAGGGACGCGGTCGCAGAGGCGCCTTTGGCGCTTTTTGCGCGGCAGGCTTTTGTGAAGCCGGGATGCAGGTCATGATGTCCGCGCGGAAGCTCAATGCGCGGCAAGAATACCGGCTGAAGCAGCGAGAGCGGATTGATGGATCACCGCTGATAGCGAAGAAGTTTCCGCGGCTGAAGGGGCTGAGGGTAACCCTGATGTATTACGATACGAAGGGAGTTACCAAGAATGGGGAAATGAAGTGCAAGATGAATGTCGAGCACGCGAGATCCGAGCTATGGTTTTCCTGCTCTGCCGGGGATTGCCTGGCCGGGGATTTTAATTTGAGCGCAGCGCTGGCGAGCGCTGTGGCCGGTCACCACAAAGTGGCGGCGGGTGAGATACGGTGCCAAGGGGCACGCAAGCGGGGTGACCGCGAGCGGGTGCCCTGCCAGGCGCTCCTACGTTACAGACTGAACCTTGATTATGACTGAAGTGAAACTGAAAAAGGGTGAACCGGTGGAGAAAGCCATCCGCCGGCTCAAGAAGAAGCTGGATCGCGAGCAGACGCTGCAGCAGTTCCGCATGCGTCGGCGGTTCGAAAAGCCCAGCGCCAAGAAGCGGCGGAAAGAGAAAGCCGCCCGTTTCTCGGCAATGCTGAAGGAACGCTACGCCGATGATTAGATAAGTCCGTCGGCCGACGAATAGGGCTGTCCGGATTTGGAGCGCCGGCATGTTGTGCTGGCTTGGGCGGTCTACACCGCTCAAGCTGACCGCATGCTGGCGCTTCGGCCTGTCGGCGATTCGCCCAGACTATGAAATGTCCGGGCTGTGAAATGCCCGGACTAAACCGGGATCAGAAGCTTTCGGATAACGTCGGCGGCGGAGTAGGACTCCGCGCCGGGCGGAAGGAATTGAGCAAGATGGGAGAGGTCATCCCCGGCGGTGACCAGGGGGAATTCGCCAACACCATCGGCACGCATCTGGGGGAGGCCCACTGTTGCAGGGAGGCCGTTGCAGACACACTTGCGCCCCACGGTTTCCCCGACCGTTCCACCTTTGCGGAGATAATGCTTCAGCGGTTCAGCCGGACATCGGTAGCCAATGGTTCCATCGTCTTTGCGATAGAGGTGTCGCAGATAGCCGAGATCGCATACACGCCGTCGGTTCAGGTAATTAGCGGGGTCGGAAAGGGTCTGCTCCAGTTGGGCCACTTTGAATGGGAATCCTGTGGGGGAGGCCAAAGGATCGGTAAAGACGCGGGCTTGGCCAAGGCCGCTCAGCGTGAGGGCTTGCCGTTTGATTTCCGGGTTGATTCCTGATTCCTCGCAAAAGGCAAACGGTGTGCCGACCTGAATGCCGGCTGCCCCCAACTGAAGGGCTTGCTGGAGCTTGCCCGGAAGCCCATAACCACCCGCAAGCCAGAAGGGCAGCCCAAGCGCCCGGATCTTGTCTAGCTCAGGCACATCGCGCGGGCCGTAGAGCGGCTCGCCTTGGGGCGTCAACTGGAGGGCTCCACGGGGCGGGGCATTGTGGCCGCCGGCGGTGGGGCCTTCCACCACGAAACCATCCACGCGTCCGCTGGCTTTCTTGGCCAGGGTCATCGCCAGGGTGGCAGAGGCGACGATTCCGAGAAAGAGAGGACGTTTCAGGTGCCGGATCACGCCGCCGCAGAAGTCCTGGGGATCAAAGGTGGTGGTTTGCCTCTCGCCGGGCAGGGCGCCCTCCACGTCAACCGGCAAGGAGGCGGGCTGGCTTCGGGCGAAGAGGTCGAGCGTGCCGGGAATTGCCCGCGGAATGCCCGCCCCCATGAGGATGTAGTCAACA
>JAPLUA010000215.1:0-1157 GCA_026397855.1 Verrucomicrobiota bacterium
TGAGGATGTTGCGGGCGTCGGAGCGCCAGTTCGGAAACAGCCGCGGGTGGCTGATGAGGTAGCCCGCGGCGTCCGCGGTGGTGGAGCAATTCTGCGTCGGGTTGGGCCAGTCCCAGAAATAGCGTCCCCAAGTGTCATCTGCCGTCCAGGCAGGCAGGAGCCGGTCACGCACATAGCGCACGCCGGCATCACGGGCTTTGAGGATTTGGTGATCGTGTCCGGTGTAACCGAGGCGAATCAGCTCGTCCAGGAACGCGAGGATCATCGTGACGCCCCCGGTCTGCTTGTTGTCCTTCCAGGGGACAGTCTCGGGGTTGGCGTAGCGCGGCCAGGGATCGGCCCTGGGATCCAGATTGCAGCTCGCAGCGAGCAAATCGCCCCAGTGCTTCGCGGCCTCAAACCAGCGCTGGTTGCGGGTAACCTGGTACGCGCGCAGCACGCCCTGCCCCATGTTCGCGCTGATATCGAGCTGGATCATTCCATTGGTGTCGCATCTCCAGTAAGTCTTGCCTTTGACCGGCACGCTGATGAGAAACCCGGGTGTCGGGTGGTCCGGCGGCGTCTGGCAATAATTCAGCAGGAAGTCGCCCATGTAGGTCAGATGCGCCACGGCGGCCGGATCGCCGCTGTAACGGTAGTAATCAACCAGGCTCATCAGCACGCTGGTCGAACGCTGCCCAATGTCCCCGTTTCCCCAGTCGCCCGGATCTTTGGGTATGATAATGCCATTGGAGGTGATCTGCCAATGGCCGCTGAATACGTAGTCGGGATACGCGGCAATTGCGGTGTTGGTGGTAGTCCAGGGATAGCGTTTGAGGGTTTCCGCCGCGATCCGCACCCGGAAATCACATTGGCCGTTCAGCCCCTGGTACCACGGGGCGATGACGCCGCGGGAGTCCACCACCGCATCGTGGGCGTAATAGTGCGTCCTGGAACTCGCGGCGGCGGCTTGGAAAAGCGCGAGGGAAACGGTGGTGAACACGATGGGAAGGATGGGTCTGGTCGGCATAACCTCGTTGAAGCAGTGGTTGGTTTCCTGGTGGGGTCCGCTTCAAGTGCGGTTGTCGCAAGCGACCCTTCGGGCATGGGCCACCACCGCATCGGCTTGCTCGGCCGAGGGAGCCTCCGCCCAAATGAACAGGCGGTTCGGGTCCAGC